>JADGDH010000028.1:16833-29962 GCA_016745015.1 Colwellia sp. | reverse complement strand
GTTCGAACGCCAACCTTTATGCTATTCCTATTTATTTTCAGATTACTTAACTTGTCAAAATCTTTATTGATAGTAATCACTGTCATAATAATTTAAGCAAAGAACATTATGCTCCTCAATTAAAATGATCGGTCAATAGATAAAAGCTATTTGCCTGAATTATAACCTAGTTGATGGATTTAAATCCGTTTTCCCTAGTAAAAGAGATAAAAGCTTAACTTTATTTTAATAAAACAATATAATATAAGACCACAGTAATACGCCTTTGTAGCTCAGCAGGATAGAGCAAGCGCCTCCTAAGCGCTAGGTCGGAAGTTCGAATCTTCTCAAGGGCGCCATAACAATTATCAAACCTTTATGCTCTTCAAGAATTGGCAAAGGTTAAGTTAATGCCAAGTTGATCAATAATTCTTATTTTTTAGAAAGATGGTAGCTTTAAAAGCTTAATCATTATGCCTAGATATGTTTTGCTGGATGTAACGATCATCAATTTGTTTAATCCTCGCAATATGCTTTATATGAGCGCGGCGAGCAGCATAAATGAAAACACTAATAATGATAATAACAGGGATTGCTATTGAGAACGGTTCTTGAGTAAAAAAATTTCCTAGCCATTCCATGGGATAAATTCCTTAAAATTATGTTAAAGCTTACTATAGATGTTAAAATTTATTAAAAATATAAGCTAACCCAAATACAATGATTAAGCTTTATAATATTTGTAATGTTTTAATGTACGGATCAAATGATAACATAATTTTTGAGTTTGACGAATTATCGCTCTGTATTCCAGCTAAAAAAACATGCTCCAAGCGATAAAAATATAATACTCATAACCAATAGGCTTATTACATGGTAACTAATGTCACCTAATGTAGCACCTTCGGTAATAATTTTTCTTGCGCCAGCAACCAAATGAGTTAACGGAAGAAAGTCAGCAAAGCTCTTTAATGCTGGCGGTGCACCTTCTAAACTAAACCAAACCCCAGATAGCATCATCATAGGCCAAGATGTAAGATTTAATAAACCTCCAATAAGCTCTTCGCTTTTACTCCTACTTGCGACTAGTAAGCCTAAGCTAATCAAACAAAAAGCACCTAACATGCCAATAATCACTAAATTAAAATAGCTACCCAACATAAAAAAGTCAAACAACAAATTACATCCGCTATACACAATAGTCGACATAAACATAACAATAAATAATCGAGATAATAACTGAGCTGAGACAAATTCAAATGCAGATAATGGCGTTGCTTTCAACCGTTTAAGAACAGAATTTTTTCGATAGCGAACAATCACATACCCCACACCGAATAAACAACTAAACATCATATTCATGCCAAGAATTCCTGGTAGAACCCAATCAACATAGCGAATTTTTTTACCTGATGTTTCTAAACGAGTAAAATTATCAAGTTGAGTATTGAATATTTTCTCTACTAAATAACTTTTAGCTGATTCACTATTAACCCAGTATCGACTAGGTGACAGTTCAATAACTAAGTCTATAGTGTGACGATCTAATTTACTTTTAGCTACTTCAACACTTTCATAATGAATAAACTCAATAAAGCGAATATTTTCAAAATCTTTTTGTTTTTCTGTAGTATAAGTAGCATTTTCTGTTTCTATATTAATAATACCTACTTTATAAGCTGGTCGACCATCACCAGAAAATATAAACGAAAAACCGACAAGTAAAAGAACTGGAAATATTAAATTCCAACCTAACGATGATTTATCACGGAAAAATTCAATATTACGCGCTTTAAATACAGCCAAAAATCGTTTTAAGCTCACTTTCCACCCCTTAAAGAATGTCCCGTTAAATGTAAAAACAAGTCATCTAAATTAGCTGATTTCACATGTAAGCCTTCCAATGAAACTTTATTACCCATTAACATTGCCAATGTTTTTTCAACATTGTTTGTTGTAATTTCTACTCTGCCAGACAATGTTGTCCATTGGTTTTGTTCAACCAATGTTAAAGGTACTTGTTGCTCAGGCAAATAAATAAAAACATCAGTGAAATGTTTGTTCAGTAACTGATGGGGTGTTCCAGATTCAATAATTTTTCCTTGGTTCATGATAACAATGTCATCACAAAGCTGCTCTGCTTCATCCATATAATGTGTCGTTAGAATAATGGTTTTGTTTTGTGCTTTGATATTTTTGATTAATTGCCAAAAATTTCGCCTTGCATGGGGATCTAGCCCTGTTGTTGGCTCATCTAAAAAAATAATTTCTGGATCATTTATTAGCGCTAAAGCAAGAAGTAGTCGTTGTCTTTGTCCTCCTGAGAGTAAGCGGTTATCTCTATCTAAAAAGTCACTTAAATCACAAAGCTCGATTAGTGTATTTTGAGCTATAGTATTTTGATAGAATGCGGCAAACAAATTTAAGGTTTCTTTAACCGTTAAAAAGTCTTGTAAAGCCGTATGTTGAAATTGAATACCAATTTGTTGTGAAATATTATTATCAACTTCTTTAGTTTGATTTTCTTTATTTTTATAAACAACTGAACCAGAACTCGCGGCAATAATCCCTTCCATAATTTCTATGGTGGTTGTTTTACCTGCACCGTTAGGACCTAAAAGCCCAAAACAATGCCCTTGTTCAACATTAAAGCTTATGTCATTAACAGCAATAACATCTTTGTATTTCTTAGTTAACGCTTCAACACAAATAGCAACGCTCATGTTTTCAATCCTTATCTACAAAATTTTACCGGCTTACTCTTACCTTTATTGTACTAAATTTGTAACAAATAATATTACAATAATCACAAATGATAACAATTATCATTTGCATCTAATTTATTATTAGGTTATATTAAAAATAGATGATAACGAAAGATAAAGGATACGACATGACTACCAAAATATCTTGCCTAGATAATAGCACTAATAAAGTACAGGTCGAATTATCTAGTAATATTCTTAAACAGTTACTTAAATCAGGATTACTGCACGGGGGTGACTGCAAGTGCTTAAACGCAAGCGCCAAAAAAGTACTTTGGCAAACGTTACTAGCAACAAGTACAGACGATAAAGCATGTTCGGAGAATTATTTATGTGCTTAAAAGCTTCTTCAGAATTTTTACAGCTTGAAAATTGGATAGCAACTTTAATTACAACCTATAAAGATCATCCTACTTGTGGATTAGCGAAAACAATTAATTACTACTTGGGACGGTTATTACACCATGATGACATTCAATTTTGTGGTGAGAAACGTTGCGAATACTTAATTATGCAAAAATTCTGGGGTTGGCAGGCACGCAATTATACAGTTAAACAGCTTTGAATTTTTGACTTTAGAAATTGTTCAAGACTCTTTTTTCCTGTAAAACCGTAACGACTACAAACGTCATCAATACTCTGTTTTTGCATAATACGGCTGACCAATACCAACAGCTCTTCATCTTTAAGTGCTGCAGAGCCAGAAAGTTGCTGCTTCAGCCATAAATGTAAACTAAAAGCACAGCTTGAATACTGTCTGTGTCCTTGAGCAAAAGCTTTTATATTGGCTTTATCACGTAAGCTTATCATATCAAAGGATAACGGCGGGCAACAATGTAAAATTAGCGCCACCAATTCTGCAGGTAAATATTTATATTCACCTGTTAAGAGATAATCAAAACATCGGTAAAACTCTGTATTGATGTCATCAAGCGCAACTTTCCCTGATTGAGAAAGAGCCTTTAGCACTAACACTGATTGTTCGCCACTTGCCTTGTCTTTATTAAAACCAATGCGCGCCAAATGAAAGTCACTTGTTAACCAAAAAGAAAGTAATGCTTTAGTTGCTCCGAAACTCGATGCTAGAAAATCAGCACCTTGTAATGTTGAAAGCTCTGTTATTTTATCTAAAAAATATGTGCCTATACCCTGCTGTTGTAATTGAGGGTGCACGGCAATTCGCATTACTCGCAAATAATAATAATCAAAAGCATACTCAATACCACACTGGGTTAATAACGATTGCGGTATAAAGTGATTTTTTAACCTTCTTTTAGACTGATTTACTGCGTTAAGTTCTTCAGCTGTAATATTGCTGGAACTCGATATACCTTCATTGATTAATAAGGCAACAGCAACAACGTGTTGTTTTATTTCTCCTTGGCTTTTTTTGGGGGTTTCTTTTTGGCTTTCTTTTTTAGATAACAAACAAACAAGTTGCACTTGTTTATTATCTAACAGCATCTGCACATCACTTGGTTTTGTTTGATAATGAGCCGTAACCAATACTGCAAATACTTGTTTAAGCAATGATTCATTCTCTGCGAGTTCTTGAGCACTAAACTGTTTAAATTGCAGTTGTGATGGTTTAATTTTTTGATCATACGCATTAATTACAGGCAACTCAGCATTTAATAAGCAAGTTTCAAAGACCAATCTCTCTAACGGATCATTTACTCCCCACCTAATTGGTTCATGTAAATGCAGACTTTGCCATTTAGGAAACTTTACTGCTAAAGTTTTCTTAAATTTTAAAGTAAACCCTCGCCCTGCACCTTCATACCCATGAATAGTACTCGCAAACACCAAACGAGAGTAGTTCAATAATAGTTGCTCAAGCAAATAAATTGGAATAGTAGCCGCTTCATCAACCAACACTAAACTGGCATTCACTGGTTGTTTAAGTAATTGATCAATAGCAATAAACTCAACTGATCCATGCTTAGCGATGAACTTACCATTTTGAAGTTCACCTTCTGGTAAGCTGGTGACTAATTGACTGAAAAATACCGCTAATGAGTTTATGTCTGCTACGGTAATAACCACTCGTAGTTCATTCTCTTTAGTTGCCGACTTTAATAATTCTCCACAAGCAATAGCTAAAGCAGAAGATTTTCCTCGCCCCCTGTCAGCTGTTAGTATAAATGGTCTATTTCTTTTACCCTTAAGTACTTTTATAACAGCATCAACTGCTGTCAATTGCTCTTGAGTAATGCAATTATAATTTAATAACGGATGAGTTTTATCTAATGTATTATGTGAGTTAATTGGCAATAACTCAGGTAAAGAAAACTGATTTTCATCAATAGCAACATGTTCTGAAAAAGAATTTAGCAAGTATAAAAAGCGCTTGTAAAAAAGACTAGTTTCTACTTGTGAGATATCATTGACTAAAAGAAAAAGTACACCGCCTGCAACTAATGTTCCTGATAATCCTGCAAAGGCATTAATAGACAAATCCGCACCATGAAAAACAACAAAATCACTTTCACTACCTAATTTATCTCTAAAACGTTGTTTGGCAACATTTGATTTTATATTGTCGCTTTCACCATAAACTAACCAAGTACTTTCACTTTGCTTTGCACCATCACAACTATTTCTATCAATTGATTTTAATAAAGAACTTGCCCAAGAGTTACTTCCAAAAAGCACAATTAAGCGCCGCTCATTTAAGATGAGTGCTTGTTGCTGATAACAATGAAACCAATGAGAAAACTCTTTATTTTTCATACTAAATAAATTCAGATAATTAATTCTATTATAGAGCAATAGTTTAACAAGCATTTACAACTACACCAATAAAATAAATTATTTAGAAGATCGACCTTCATAGCTAAATGTGAACAAATCACTTCGCCACAAACAACCTATTCACATGAACCATAAAGTTCACAAACATAATACAGAATGATATTGCCACGGCCTGCCCTGAAACACATGAACCCCCTCCAAAACCTACATAATAAATAGAGCCTATCTCATTTTAACTTTCTCAGGGAGCACTCTTGAGTTTTACACTTCTTGATTAACTTCATGTTTTTTGAATATGATAATGATAGAATATCAACAATAGTATTGCATCTGTAAAACGTGATCCAACAACTCAGTTAGAATTATTATACAATATACGCATTACTTTATAGTGATGCATGAATACTATTTACTTATTATTTTTTTCCATATTTGGAGCTATACCTCATGACGATTAAATCAACACTAAAATCACTTGGTACAATAGTTGTTCTAGTACTAATGAGTGGCAGTGGCTGGTATCTTTGGCAAACTCAGAAATCTGAAAAACTATCTGACCAACTACCCGAAAGTGTTGTATATGGCAACGGCCGTATTGAAGCCACAGAATATGATATTGCGACAAAGCTTCCAGGCCGTCTCGTCGACGTATTGGTACAAGAAGGCGATATGGTTGCAAAAAACCAAACTTTAGCTGTTATTGATACCGATGATCTCAAAGCACAGTTACGTGAGGCAAAAGCAGGATTGCGCGTAGCAAATGAATCACGTAAATATGCTTTGGCCATTGTTGAACAATACGAAAGCCAATTAACCCTTGCACAAACTGAATTACGCCGCTCTTTACAACTGCTGAAACAAGGTAGTATTCCTCAAGAAACGGTCGACAAGAAACGCACTGTCGCTACTTCGGCGAAAGCCACTTTAAAAGCATCTAATGTGAAAGTTATACAATCTGATGCTGGTATAGAGGCTGCTCAAGCACGCATTCAACGACTTCAGAGCAATATTGCCGACAGCACACTCAAAGCGCCGATTAATGCTAGGGTTTTATACCGCCTTGCTGAGCCGGGTGAAGTATTAGGTAGTGGTGGAAAAGTATTCTCGCTACTGGATTTAACCGATGTATATATGAGCATCTATTTACCAACCTCTGAAGCTGGTAAGGTAACAATAGGCTCTGAAGCGCGTATTATTTTAGATGCAATTCCACAATACACATTACCCGCCAAAGTCACTTTTGTATCTGCTCAGGCTCAGTTTACCCCGAAATCAGTGGAAACCCGAGACGAGCGTGACAAACTAATGTTTCGTGTCAAAGTAAAACTTGATCCACAATTACTCAAAGATCATATCGAACAAGTTAAAACAGGGGTACCTGGACTTGCTTATGTTTTATTAGCTCCAGAAAAAGAATGGCCTGCACTGTTACAGGTAAGAGTACCTGAGTAATATCTAATATGAACAAAAACATTAAAATGACAGAGCTAACAAAGCCCATTAATGTCGCCAAACTCAGCAAAGTAACGCATCGTTATGGTGATAATTTTGCTCTGCATGACATCAACTTGGCATTACCCGCGGGCAGAATGGTAGGCTTGATCGGGCCAGATGGGGTTGGTAAATCTACCCTTTTAGCACTTATCGCTGGCGCTCGTGCAGTTCAAAAAGGTGAGGTAGAAGTATTAAAGGGCAATATGCGCAATAGTCGCTTCCGTACCTCGGTGTCGCCACGCATTGCTTATATGCCACAAGGACTAGGTAAAAACTTGTACCCAACATTGTCTGTCTTTGAAAATATAGATTTTTTTGGGCGCCTCTTTGGTCAGAAACGAAAAGAACGCGAACACCGTATTAAAGACTTGCTAAAAAGCACAGGATTAGAGGCATTTGCCGATCGTCCTGCAGACAAACTTTCAGGCGGCATGAAGCAAAAACTCGGCTTATGCTGTGCATTGATTCATGATCCTGAATTATTAATTCTGGATGAACCAACCACCGGTGTAGATCCCCTTTCCCGCCGTCAGTTTTGGCAACTAATAGATCGTATTCGTAGCCGCCAAAAAAATATGAGTGTATTGGTTGCCACCGCTTATATGGAAGAAGCAGACAACTTTGACTGGTTAGTAGCAATGGATGATGGCAAGGTAATAGGCATTGGTAGCCCAAGTGAAATAAAGATCCAAACTGGAAAAAACACATTAGATGAAGCCTTTATTGCACTACTTTCTGAAGAAAAACGCAATGATCACCATACGCTTATTGTACCTCCGCGTCAGCAAAACTCTGAATCAACCGAAGCCGCCATTACAGCAACCGCACTAACCAAACGTTTTGGCGACTTTACTGCTGTTGATAATGTTAATTTAAGTATTGAACGGGGAGAAATTTTCGGCTTTCTAGGCTCAAATGGTTGCGGCAAAACCACCACGATGAAAATGCTGACAGGCCTACAACCAGCAACAAGTGGTGAAGCCAAATTATTTGGCCAAAAAGTAGATGCTAACAATATAGAAACCCGTAAACGTGTTGGTTTTATGTCGCAAGCATTTTCACTCTATAATGAATTAACCGTGCAACAAAATATGGTATTGCATGCGCGTCTATTCCATTTATCACATGAACAAATAGAGCCGCGCGTTAAGGAATTAATTACACGCTTTAATTTAGTAAAATATCGTGACAATTTCCCCTCAGATTTACCACTGGGTATTCGACAACGCTTATCACTTGCTGTTGCGGTGGTTCATAGCCCTGACATGCTAATTCTTGACGAGCCTACATCAGGCGTAGATCCAGTTGCACGCGATGACTTCTGGGAACTACTCATAGAATTATCTCGTGAACAGGGTGTCACTATTTTCATCTCAACCCATTTTATGGATGAAGCCGCACGTTGTGACCGCATTTCACTAATGCACGCAGGGAAGATACTCGCTAGCGATACACCTGACACACTCTGCAAAACACGCGGCGCTGATACGCTAGAAGAAGCCTTTATCGCCTATTTAGAGGAAGCTGTGGCTGAATCTACACCTTCTTCATCTACTTCAGCCTCATCCCCTGATAACAATGTAGATACGCTAGTTGCTACGCCAACTGTCCGTAAGAAAAACGTAAACACATCTTTTAGCTTACTGCGACTATTCGGCTATGCCCATCGCGAGACATTGGAGCTATGGCGTGATCCAATCAGGCTGACCTTTGCCTTACTTGGCTCAATTATTCTGATGTTCATCCTTGGTTATGGTATCACTTTCGATGTTGAAGATCTGAGTTTTGCTGTGATGGATCAAGATCAAACCCCAGAAAGTCGCGACTATATCCAGAACATGGCAGGATCTCGCTACTTTATTCAAAAAGCTGATATCAAAAGCCCAGCAGAGCTTGATCGGCGTATGCGCAGTGGCGAATTGAGCGTTGCTGTTGAAATTCCTCCCAATTTTGGCCATCAATTAAAACGGAATAGAAAACCAGAAATTGTAGTCTGGATTGATGGTGCTATGCCGTTTCGAGCAGAAACCATAAAAGGTTATATCACAGGTACATATTATGCTTACCTAACTGATCTATCTTTACGCACCTATGGTGTGGTACCTAACTTGGTTCCAGCTACTATCGCATCGCGTTATCGTTACAATCAAGATTTCAAAAGTATTGAGGCCATGGCGCCCGCCGTAATTCCATTGTTGCTGATTTTTATTCCCGCGATATTAATGGCACTTGGCGTGGTAAGGGAAAAAGAACTAGGCTCAATCACCAATCTTTATGTTACGCCTGTCACTCGGCTAGAGTTCGTTATAGGTAAACAACTACCCTATATTTTAGTCAGTATGATCAGTTTTTTCGGTCTGGTAGGCTTGGCAACATACGTGTTTGGCGTTCCCATTAAAGGTAGCTTGTGGGCGCTTAGTTTAGCCGCACTTTTGTATGTCACCACCACCACTGGAGTGGGTCTTTTAATTTCAGCATTCACAAAAACACAAATTTCTGCGTTGGCCGCCACCACTGTGGTTGTTTTGATGATTGCGGTTAATTTCTGCGGCCTGATTGATCCTGTTTCTTCTCTAGAAGGTTTTGGCGCAATCATTGGAAAACTATTTCCCACCACATACTTTTTAGAAGCCTGTCGTGGTGTCTTTAACAAAGCACTTAATTTTTCTGATCTATCACCGCAGTTGTTACCTTTATTAGCCTTTATACCTGTGCTGACCTTAGCCAGTGTTTTTTTACTTCCTAAGCAGGATAAATAAACCATGAAACGTCGCGGTAATATTCTTCACTTAGGCATTAAAGAACTTCGTAGCCTGTGGCGTGACAAAGTTTTATTATTGTTTGTATTTTTTGCTTTTACAGGCTTAATTTATGTCGTCTCTTCGGCAGCATCCATAGAATTGAATAATGCCCCCATTGCCGTTGTAGATGAAGATCAATCACACTTATCTAAACGTATCATCAATGCCTTTTACGCCCCTTACTTCAAGACCCCTGATATTATTGCATTAAGTGACGTTGATCCTTCACTTGATAATGGCCACCACACCTTCGTGCTAAATATTCCACCCTATTTCGAACGTGATGTATTGGCAGGAAAGCAACCTACATTGCAAGTGAATATCGACGCCACACGCATGTCACAAGCCTTTATCGGTGATAACTATATCCAGAACATCATTAGCGCTGAAATCAATGAGTTTGTGGAAGGTTATCGTGCGGTTTATACACTTCCCCTACAGCAATCCTCACACATCATGTTCAATCCGAACATGACTAGCGTCTGGTTTGGTAGCGTTATGGAGCTGATGAATGTGATCACCATGATCTCCATTATTCTAACTGGAGCTGCGGTAATACGCGAACGTGAGCATGGCACGTTAGAACACTTGCTGGTGATGCCATTAACACCTTTTGAAATAGTTATCGCAAAAATCTGGGCTAATGGTCTTGTCATTCTGATTCTTGCCGCTTTTTCACTGTTCGTCGTGGTTGAAGGTTTCTTACAAGTTCCAATACATGGTTCAGCAGCATTGTTTTTATTCGGTGCAGCGATACATTTGTTTGCGACAACATCACTAGGAATTCTATTAGGCACTCAAGCACGTACTATGCCCCAGTTAGGATTGTTAATGATCCTTATTCTACTTCCGTTACAGATGCTTTCTGGCGGAGTAACTCCCCGTGAAAGTATGCCTGATATAGTACAGAATATTATGCTATTTGCACCTACTACCCATTTTGTAAAATTCGCCCAAGCCATTCTATATCGAGGTGCAGGATGGGATGTAGTTTGGCCTTATTTTCTAACATTATTGGCTATTGGTACTGTGTTTTTTTTATTTGCTCTAGCGCGTTTTCGCAAGTCAGTCGCGCTAAGTTAAGCGCTTATTTGGCGCTAAATAACCTACGTTGGCTAATTGTTCATCTGCAAAAGTAGCAACTACATCACCAATAATAATTAAGCTGGGTGGTTTTATATTGTGACGCTTAACTAACGCTTCTAAGTTTTCAAGTGTACCTTTAACAACTTGTTGATCACTATGAGTACCTTTTCTAATTAATGCTGCAGGAGTGTTTTTACTACGCCCAGCAGTGATTAACTGCGTTGTGATAATGGGTAAACTTTTAATACCCATATAAAAAACTACGGTTTGTTTTTTATCGTTTAAGGTTTGCCAAGGTAGATCTAATGCACCATTGTCTTGCACATTACCAGTAATAAGAGTGCACGACTGGGCAACTTGCCTATGAGTAAGAGGAATTCCCGCATAGCTAGAGCATGCCGATGCAGCTGTCATACCAGGTACTATATGACAAGCAATATCGTTAGCTAATAAAAACTGAGCTTCTTCACCACCACGGCCAAAAACAAAAGGGTCACCCCCTTTTAATCGCAAAACCTTTTTATTTAGTTTAGCATGATCAACTAACAATTGGTTTATAGCATCTTGCGGTACACGGTGTTCAGCCTGCTTTTTTCCTACATAGACTTTTTCGCAATTACTAGGTAGTAAAGCCATTATTTCTTCACTTACAAGACGATCATAAATCACTACATCAGCTTGTTGAATAAAACGAAAAGCTTGCAAAGTTAATAGGTCTGGATCACCCGGCCCTGCACCAACTAAGGCAACTTCACCTGTTTTAAATCGTTGTTTATGTTGAAGTGGGGTATATTGGAAAGAAGAATTCATTATAACTCGATTATACGTAAAAATTAGTTTTCTAATAACATTAAATAAAGCAAAAAAAGCGCCAAAAGACGCTTTTTCAATAATATAAATTTTTTACTCTGTGACTACTTACTTAAAGCTTCGCCTAAGTGTGGGCGAATATTTTTTAATATTTCCTTTTGTAACCGAGTGCTACTGGCTACGATATTGCCTGATTTAGCATGGTTGTGACCTCCAACAAAATCGGTCACTAAACCACCTGCTTCAATTACTAGCAGTTCACCTGCTGCGGTATCCCAAGGCTTCAAACCAATTTCAAAAAAACCATCAACACGACCAGCAGCAACATAAGCAAGATCAAGTGCAGCTGAACCTGCACGACGCATGTCTGATGTTTTGTGAAATAAAGAAGTAAACATAGCCATATAAGCATTTGTATGTTGTTTGTGTTTAAAAGGAAAGCCCGTTGCCAATATCGTTGCAGACAAGTCTTTGTGTGCTTTTACGCGAATACGCATATTATTTAGTTGTGCGCCTTTACCACGGCTAGCGGTGAATAATTCACCACGAATTGGATCAAATACTACAGCTTGGTCAAGCTTGCCGTTTACTTTTATGGCAATAGATACAGCAAAGTGAGGAATACCTTTAATGAAATTAGTTGTGCCATCAAGGGGATCAATAATCCATTGGCAGTTATCGTCTGAGCCTGTTAAAACACCAGATTCTTCACCAATAATGGTATGCTCAGGGTATGATTTACGAATAGTTTCAATAATTGCTTCTTCCGCTGCAGTATCAACACTGGTTACGAAGTCGTTAGAGCCTTTAGCTTCAACTTCAACTTTATCAAGTTGCTCAAAAGAGCGAATAATAACTTTTCCTGCATTGCGCGCAGCGCGCACGGCAATATTTAGCATGGGATGCATAATAATGTACCTATTTGTAAATGATTTTTAAAAGAACGAGTAACTACACTGAATAAGATAGACGAAATTTCCATCCTGTCTAATTCAAGCGCGCAGAGTATAGCAAGTTTTAATGTTTTTAGCGATAGTGATATTAAATAAAATAGTTCAATAAATAAGCTTCTTAAGTTTTATAGAGGAAAACAAACTAACTTAAGCGAACTTGATTTATCAATATTTCGTGCTTTTTATTAGGCATAGCAGTATTCTTCTATGTTAGAATCAAAGGCATAGAAACGGGCTATAATCATCCAAATGTAAAGCCAAATATAAAGTCAAATATGAGCATACACTAAATGTCAGATTTAAAGAAAAGTAATTTATTAGGTAGTCTTTTAGATAAGGTTCGCATCGTATTAGTTAATACGTCAGATTGTCGTAATATCGGTAGTGCTGCAAGAGCAATGAAAACAATGGGCTTAAGCCAACTAGTATTAGTTGACCCTATTGAAATGCCTAATGGTCAGGCACAAGCTTTAGCTGCTGGTGCAAC
>JADGDH010000028.1:0-16733 GCA_016745015.1 Colwellia sp. | reverse complement strand
AAAAATAAAGGAAAGAATATGTTTACCCGCATGAAAGAAGACATTAATAGTGTTTTTGATAGAGATCCCGCAGCGCGTACTACCTTTGAAGTACTGCTTAACTACCCAGGGTTACATGCTATTTGGATGCATCGTTTAAGTCATAGATTATGGCGCGCAAACTGGAAATTAATCGCTAGAACTTTTTCTACCTTTTCACGCTGGTTAACGGGTATTGAAATTCATCCTGGTGCGAAGTTAGGTCGACGATTTTTTATCGATCACGGTATGGGCGTTGTTATTGGTGAAACAGCAGAAATTGGTGATGATGTTACTTTATACCATGGCGTTACGTTAGGCGGTACTAGCTGGAATGCAGGTAAGCGCCATCCTACTTTAGAAGATAATGTGGTTATTGGTGCTGGTGCACAAGTGCTTGGCCCTATCACTATTGGTAAAGGTGGTAAAGTTGGGTCTAACTCTGTTGTTGTAAAAAACTTACCTGAAAATGCAACGGCGGTGGGTATTCCTGCACGCATTGTTAATAGTAAAGGAAACTCCTTACTTGATATTGAATTAGCTGAAAAACTTAATGGTAGTGTAGGTAAAGAGTCTCGTGATACAGCGGCTAAAAAGTTTGGTTTTGATGCTTATGCAGTTTCTGCAGATAATCCAGATCCAGTGGCTAAAGCTATTGGCCGTTTATTAGATCATATGCACCTAATGGATAATCGAGTATCTACTATTTGCAAAGAAGTTAATAGTTTAGGCGGTGATATTTGTCCGAAAGACTTACCTGAACTTAGCGTAGGTGAATTTGTTGAAGATGAAAAAGCTGCAGCTAAACGTCGTGAAAGTAAAGTAGAAGGCTTTGATCCAGAAATCTAAATAATCAGACCGTAAATCTAATCAAATGTATAGATTTAAAACAATAGTTGACTAAAATACTCAACTATTGCTTTTCGCTTTTAAATTATTAGTGTAAAATACCCGAGTATATTAGTCAGGTATATACTTGATTAAATTGTAAGGTTATGTAGAATTGCGCATAATTAAGCGATAAAGTAATTACTTTGTGTTTTTGATAGCACTTAAATTTGACAAAATATTTGTATTTAAAGAGCAGATTATGAAACTTACCTCTAAAGGTCGTTACGCCGTTACAGCAATGTTAGATGTGACAATTCATGCGACTTACGGACCTGTGTCACTAGCAGATATTTCTGAACGACAAGCTATTTCTTTGTCATATTTAGAGCAGTTGTTTTCAAAATTACGAAAACATGGCTTAGTGATTAGTATCCGTGGTCCAGGCGGTGGTTATCGTTTAGGTAAATGTTCAGCACAAATAGCTATAGCCGATATCGTTTGTGCGGTTAATGAAAGTGTTGATGCAACTAAGTGTCAAGGTAAAGGTAATTGTCAAGGCGGTGAGCAGTGCTTAACACATTCCTTATGGGAAAGTTTAAGTAGCCGAATTGAAGAGTTTTTGCAAAACATCACGTTAGCTGAATTAGTGGCTAAAAATGACGTGAAAACAGTTTCTAAACGACAGGACGACATTCACCGTAGTACTCGTAGAGAACCATCGTTAGAAACAATTATTCCTATTAATTTGTAAATTATTGATTTTTAGAGTTATTCTAAATAATTCGTACAAGTGGAGAAAGAGAGCCAATGAAGCTTCCTATTTATTTTGATTATTCAGCGACTACCCCTGTTGACAAACGTGTCGCTGAAAAAATGATGCAATATATGACTACTGATGGTCATTTCGGTAACCCTGCATCACGTTCACACAAGTTTGGTTGGCAAGCTGAAGAAGCAGTAGATATTGCTCGCAACCAAATAGCTGAATTAATTAATGCTGACCCACGTGAAATTGTTTTCACTTCAGGTGCTACAGAATCAGACAATCTTGCTATTAAAGGCGCTGCTAATTTTTATGATAAAAAAGGTAAGCATATTATTACCTGTAAAACTGAGCACAAAGCAGTTTTAGATACTTGTCGTGAATTAGAGCGTCAAGGTTTTGAGGTAACTTACCTTGACCCTGAAGATAATGGCTTAATCGATTTAAATAAACTTGAAGCAGCGATGCGTGAAGATACGATTCTAGTTAGCATTATGCATGTAAATAATGAAATTGGCGTGATTCAAGATATTGGCGAAATTGGTGAAATGTGCCGTGCTCGCAAGATTATCTTTCATGTTGATGCAGCGCAAAGTGTTGGAAAAATAGAAATTGATATGCAGCATTTAAAAGTTGATTTGTTATCTATTTCTGCTCATAAAATGTATGGACCTAAAGGTATTGGTGCATTGTATGTACGCCGTAAACCACGTATTCGTCTTGAAGCACAAATGCACGGCGGTGGCCATGAACGTGGTATGCGCTCTGGCACATTAGCAACTCACCAAATTGTTGGTATGGGTGAAGCTTGTCGTTTAGCAAAAGAAGAAATGGCACAAGATCTTGAGCATGTAATAGCCATGCGAGATCGTTTATGGGCTGGATTAAACACCATGGAACAAGTGTTTGTAAATGGTGATTTTGACAAACGTTATGCTGGTAATTTAAATGTTAGCTTCAATTTTGTTGAAGGCGAATCATTAATTATGGCGCTGAAAGATTTAGCCGTATCATCAGGTAGTGCTTGCACTTCAGCTAGTCTTGAACCTTCGTACGTATTACGTGCATTAGGCTTGAATGATGAAATGGCGCATAGTTCTATTCGTTTTAGTTTTGGACGTTTTACAACAACAGAAGAAATTGACTATGCCATTGACTTAATAAAAAAATCTATTGGTCACTTACGTGATATGTCACCGCTTTGGGAAATGTTCAAAGACGGTATTGATTTAGATTCAATTGAATGGGCTGGTCATTAAAAAGTGACCGCTACTAGGAGAAAATATTATGGCTTATAGTGAAAAAGTAATCGACCATTATGAAAACCCACGTAACGTTGGTTCAATGGATAAGAATGATCCATCGGTAGCTACTGGCATGGTTGGCGCACCAGCGTGTGGCGATGTGATGAAGTTACAACTTAAAATTTCAGACGATGGTATTATTGAAGATGCTAAATTTAAAACTTACGGTTGTGGCTCTGCCATTGCTTCAAGTTCACTAGTAACTGAATGGGTTAAAGGCAAGTCAATTGACGAAGCAGGCCAAATCAAAAACACTGCCATTGCCGAAGAATTAGCTTTACCACCAGTAAAAATACATTGCTCAATTTTAGCTGAAGATGCTATTAAAGCAGCAATCGAAGATTACAAAAGTAAAAACGGTTAATCCCTTTTTTAACCGAAGAAAACAGGAAAAACAGTATGTCAGTTACCATGACGCCAGCGGCAGCAGAACGAGTTCAATCTTTTATGACAAACCGAGGTAAAGGCCTTGGTTTACGTTTAGGTATTAAAACGACGGGCTGTTCAGGATTGGCTTATGTACTTGAGTTTGTTGATGATTTAAATGAAGATGATAATGTTTTTGATATTGAAAATGTCAAAATCATTATTGACACTAAAAGTTTAGTTTATCTTGACGGCATCGAGTTAGATTTTATTAAAGAAGGCTTGAATGAAGGCTTTAAGTTTACAAACCCCAACGCCAAAGGTGAATGTGGTTGTGGGGAAAGTTTTAACGTATAAGTTGTGATAACAAATTTATCTCTTTGCTATTTTGCCCAGCTGCTGTATTGAAAGTACTCATTGACTAAAGTCAACTCCGTGCTTTTGCCTTGCATCAGAACAAACTACCTTCGAGCTGAATTCGTTATGGCTTAATTAATTTTAAAGTGCAACTTTTAAAATAAAAATTGCACTAATTTATGAGAGTTCTTTAGGTAGAAAAAGTGAATTACTTCCAGTTATTTGACATTAACGTTTCTTTTGATGTTAATTTAAACCAATTATCACAAACGTATCAAAACTTACAAAAGGCCGTTCATCCTGACAGGTTTGCCCATGCTTCAAGCCAAGAGCAGTTATTAGCAGTGCAAAAGTCAGCAGAAATTAATGATGCTTATCAAACGCTCAAGCAACCATTAAAACGTGCGGAATATATTTTGACTTTGCGCGGTGTTGATATGCCAAATGAACAACAATCTTTTAGTGATAATGCATTCTTAATGCAGCAAATGGAACTTCGTGAAATGTTAGCGGACGTAAAATTTGCAGATGATGTTGATGTAGCGTTAAGTAGTGCCCAACAAATATTAACGCAAGAATATCAAGAATTGCTTGAATCAATGTCAGCCCAAATACTCACGAATAATACGACAGATAATGCGCTTGCATGTGATAATTTACGCAAACTAAAATTTTACCAAAAACTCAACCTTGAAGTCGAACGTCTTGAAGATAGCCTGTTCGATGATTAGCTCGTAGACGTTTTGTTTTTGAAAGAAAATATTCGCGTTTAGCTTTATATATTAAATTAAGAAAAAAAAATATGGCACTTTTACAAATAGCAGAACCTGGTCAAAGTACAGTACCTCACGAACATAGATTAGCTGCGGGTATTGATTTAGGAACAACAAACTCACTTATTGCCAGTGTGAAAAGCGGTGAAGCGAGCACCTTAGTTGACCATCAAGGAAATGATATATTGCCTTCTATCGTCAACTATCAAGACACTTCTAAAGGCTCTTTACAAGATTCTTTACATGGTAATAGCATTTTAGTTGGCGAAGAAGCTAAAGCACTGAGTGTTAGCGATGCGCAAAATACTATTGTTTCGGCTAAACGATTAATTGGTCGTTCATTAAGTGATATTAAAAGCAAGTATCCATCATTGCCTTATCAATTTTGTGGCGATGAAAATCATCCTGAAATTATAACTCGTCAGGGTAAAATAAACCCCGTGCAAGTGTCAGCTGAAATTCTAAAAACATTGGCACAGCGCGCTGAAAAGGCTTTAGGTGGTGAGCTTACAGGGGTTGTTGTTACTGTTCCTGCTCATTTTGATGATGCACAACGCCAAAGCACTAAAGATGCAGCTAAGTTAGCTGGCGTTAACATTTTACGTCTTCTTAATGAACCGACTGCCGCTGCTGTGGCTTATGGTCTTGACTCAGATCAAAAAGGAGGACAAGAAGGCGTTATTGCCATTTATGACTTAGGTGGTGGTACTTTTGATATTTCTATTCTACGCCTTAATAAAGGTGTTTTTGAAGTGCTCTCTACCGGAGGTGATTCAGCATTAGGTGGCGATGATTTTGATGTTGCTGTGGCTGATTACTTAGCTGAACAAGCAGGTTTAACGCGCCCTTTATCGCCGTCACTTGAACGTCAGTTAATGCAACAAGCTTGTTTTGCGAAAGAGCAATTAACAACGCAAGAAAGTGTTGAAGTATTGTTAACTTTAGAAAATAATCAAAAGTGGTCAACAAAATTAACTAAAGAAAGGTTTGATAGCTTAATCTCAGCCCTTGTGAAAAAAACATTAAGAGCCTGTCGCCGAAGCTTGAAAGATGCCCAGATAAGTACAGATGAAGTGCTTGAAGTGGTCATGGTTGGTGGTTCTACTCGTGTACCTTTAGTGCGCGTGGAAGTTGAAAAATATTTTAATAAAAAACCATTAACATCTATTGACCCAGATAAAGTTGTTGCTATAGGTGCGGCAATTCAAGCAGATATTCTTGCGGGGAATAAACCTGATAGCGATATATTATTGCTTGATGTTACTCCGTTATCACTTGGTTTAGAAACCATGGGTGGTTTGGTTGAGAAAGTTATTCTGCGTAACACCACAATACCTGTGGCGAAAGCACAAGAGTTTACCACCTTTAAAGATGGTCAAACGGCAATGGCAATACATGTATTACAAGGAGAGAGAGAGCTCGTTGATGATTGTCGCTCACTAGCACGTTTCGAATTACGAGGCATTCCTGCCATGACAGCGGGGGCTGCGCACATTCGTGTAACGTTTAAGGTTGATGCTGACGGTTTGTTATCTGTAAGTGCGATGGAAAAATCATCGGGCGTTGAATCAAGTATTGAAGTTAAGCCTTCATTTGGTTTAGACGACAGCAAAATAACGCAAATGCTAAAAGACTCAATGAGCAATGCCAAAGCTGATATTGATGCGCGCATGCTTAAAGAGCAACAAGTTGAAGCCGCAAGGGTAATTGAATCTATTCAAGCAGCTATCACATTAGATAATCACTTATTAACTAAAGATGAAGTTATTGCTATTGAACAAGTGATTAAATCTTTGGCTGATATTAGCCAGGGTGAGGATGCTGATACTATTGAATCAGCGATAGAAAAATTAGATCAAGCAACGGCAGTATTTGCCGAACGCCGTATGGATAGCTCAATTAATAAAGCGCTAAGCGGTCAATCAGTAGAGAAATTGTAAAGCGGCTAGTTACTCATATCTAGTTGCGAAAAAAAGACAAAAAGAGATTATAAAATGCCAAAAATTATTGTATTACCCCATGAAGAATTATGTCCTGACGGCGCTGTTTTAGATGGTGAAAAAGGAGAAACGGTATTAAATACCATTTTGAAAAATGATATTGGTCTTGAGCATGCATGTGAAAAAGTATGCGCTTGTACAACTTGCCATGTAATTATTCGTGAAGGTTTTGATTCATTAGCAGAAAGTGATGAATTAGAAGACGATTTATTAGATAAAGCCTGGGGCTTAGAGCCTGACTCACGATTAAGCTGCCAAGCAATTATTACAGATGAAGACTTGGTTGTCGAAATCCCCAAATATACCGTGAATATGGTGTCAGAAAACCATTAAGGGTTAAATAAAAGTCATTTGATAAAGGGCTAGCTGTTTACGGTTATGAACACTGAAACATTTATACACAATAATGAAGTTATTTAACAATATAATAACCATAAGATTCTTTTTTCTTATAGGTATATAGGTTAAAATATGCGCCGTGAAAGTTAACAAAAAAACTCAGGTTTTTTAACTTATTGTTTTTAATCTATAAAAGTTATATATGCATATTTTAGTCGTTGATGATAAAGAAAGTGTTAGAGCGTGTATTAGTGAATTTTTAATCGCTTTGGATTGTACTGTTAGTACGGCTGTTAATGGGTTAGATGGTTTTGAGAAGGCACAACAAATGCCATTTCACCTTTACATAATTGATCATCTAATGCCATTGATGAATGGTGTTACATTAAGTAAAAACCTCAAACAAACCCCGTTTTGTGCTCAAACACCTATTTTGTTTATGACAACACAAGGTAAAGTAAGTGTTGAAAATTTGCCTGAATTTAATTTGTTTGATGGCATAATTAATAAGCCTTTAAATAAAACTGAGTTTATATCGGAAGTAAAATGTTTGATCAATAACGTATCTTCAAAATTTCACCTTCAAAAATAGCACTATAAACACATCGTACGACTATAAATACTTGTAAAATTGTTTTATTCTTTGTCACAGAAATTTTTTGAATTGATATAAGAATAAAAATGAACGAACAACAAGTGGCACAATTACAAGCAGCTATAAAAACAATTCCTGACTACCCTGCAAAAGGGATATTGTTTCGTGATGTTACAAGTCTACTAGAAGACCCTGATGCTTTTGCTTTAACGATAGATTTATTATCTAAAAAATATAAAAATCAGGGTTTTACAAAAGTGGTTGGCACTGAAGCTCGCGGGTTTATATTTGGTGCACCTCTAGCATTAGCATTAGGTATTGGCTTTGTTCCTGTTCGCAAACCGGGCAAACTTCCAAGAAAAACTTACTCCCAAGCATATCAACTTGAATATGGTGAAGATATTCTAGAAATTCATCGTGATGCGCTAGTAGCACAAGATAACGTATTAATTATTGATGATTTACTTGCTACAGGCGGCACTATTGAAGCGACAATCAAGTTGATTCGTCGTATTGGTGCTCAAGTCAAAAGTGCTGGTTTTGTGATATCTTTACCCGATTTAGGGGGAGAGAAACGATTAAAGGCGATGAACTTAGCATCTTTCTCACTTGTTCAATATGATGGCGAATAAATAATATGAGTTATCAAGTTTTAGCAAGAAAATGGCGTCCAAAATGCTTTGAAGAGCTTATGGGACAAGAACATGTAGTAACTGTGCTTGTTAATGCTTTAGCCCAGCAACGTTTGCATCACGCTTATTTATTTACAGGCACGCGTGGCGTTGGTAAAACAACTATTGCTAGAATTTTTGCTAAAAGCTTAAATTGTGAAACTGGCATTACAGCCACTCCGTGTGGTCAATGTGATACTTGTTTAGAAATTGATCAAGGCCGCTTTGTTGATTTACTCGAAATAGATGCCGCATCAAAAACTAAAGTGGATGATACGAGAGAAATTCTTGATAACGTACAATATGCGCCAACCCGTGGTCGTTATAAAGTGTACCTTATTGATGAAGTGCACATGCTTTCACGCCACAGCTTTAATGCTTTATTAAAAACCCTCGAAGAACCACCAGAACATGTTAAATTTATTTTAGCGACTACCGACCCTCAAAAGTTACCTGTTACCGTTTTATCCCGTTGTTTGCAATTTCATTTAAAGGCACTAACCGTTAGTCAAATTGAAACTAAACTGACTGATATTTTATTGAACGAGAAAGTAGCGCATGCCAAGGGCACCTTAACGCTAATTGCTAAAGCGGCTCGCGGTAGTATGCGAGACTCTTTAAGCCTAACAGATCAAGCTATAGCACAAGGAAAAGGCAATATTACGCTACCAAATATCCAGCAAATGCTAGGTGGTATAGATCAAAACTGGGTTTATAAAATTGTTATCGCGTTATTGAAGCAAGATGGCATAAGTTTAATGGCATTAACACAAGAAATAGCAAGTTGTGCACCTAGTTATAGCCGTTTGTTTGCTGAATTAATACAACTGTTCCATCAAATTGCAATATTACAAATTGTTGACCAACATTTTGACTTGTCAGCAGAACATGCTTTGTTGTTGAAAAAATTCAGTAGGGCAATGTCAGCAGAAGATGTACAGCTTTATTATCAAATCTGTGTCAATGGTCGCAAAGACTTACCTTATGCGTCAGATGAACAAGCGGCTTTTGATATGACATTACTACGCTTGTTTGCGTTTAAACCAATGCAGAAAACACAATTGCAAGAAGTGAACGAGAGCTCTTTAACCCAAGAGGTTATTAAAGAGAGCTTTCAAGAAGGCAATTTTCGAGAAGATAATTTTGTTTTACCTAGCCAGGCAGAAGAGCAACCAGTTACTCAACAGCTAGGCGATCAACAGCAAGAGAAACAACAACCAACCCACTGTGAATTGCCAAAAGAGCCTTCAATAAAAGCGCAAGCATTAGATCAAGAAATGCTTGCCATTGAGCAGCAAGCTGTTGAACTACAGAACTCTGAAGCAGTTGACCCTCAAAATTATGTACAAGAAACGGTTAATGAGCAGCCTCAAAATCTAGAAGAAGATATACAGCCACCTCAACAAGAAAGTGTAGAGGTTCACACAAAAGCAGAAGAGGTATCATCTTTCGATAGCCCTGTAAGCTCTGTGCTTGCCACAAGAAACATGCTGCGTAGCCGTAAAAAGCAATTGGACAACCAAGGAAAAAAGTCTTGTGACGCCATAGCGCGTCCAACTGATTTAAATGAAATAAATGCTTTAGAAACAAATTCTATAGAAGTCAAATCAGTAGAAAATAATTATGTAGAAGCAGAAAATGAAAAAGTAGCGCTACCTAAGCCAGAACAGGCTTATCAAGCTGAAAATATAGATCCCACTACTATTCGTAAAGCTAATCAAGTTGATCAATGGGCACACATGATTGACTCAATGGAGCTTATTGCGCGTTTAAGGCAATTAGCAATTCATGCGACAATTGATGAAAAATCAACAGAAGACAATTTGATTTTATGTTTAGATCAAGCAACGAAACATTTATATACTGAAGTAGCACAAGAGCAACTACAGCAAAGCATTAGTCAGTTTTTATCACGTGATATTAAAGTAACCATAAATATAGTCGAACAAACAGTAGCAGATCCTTATAAAATTCAATCACATATAAATGATAAACGCTATGATTATGCAAAAGAACTATTAGAAAACGATGATATAGTGCAGGGGTTAGTACAAGCATTTCAAGCAACCTTAGACGATGAAAGTATTTCTGCTGTTTAGCAGTTACCTTACTCATCGCATTTTTATACTGTTGCTTGTACGTCATATTGATATACTTATACTACAAACAACAATTTTTATTTTAAACATTTCTTATAAAGAAGATAATTTACCGGAGAGACATTATGATGAAAGGTGGAATGGGCAACTTAATGAAGCAAGCCCAACAAATGCAAGCAAAAATGGCTAAAGCGCAAGAAGAATTAGCTAATATGGAAGTCGTTGGTGAATCAGGCGCAGGCATGGTAAAGGTAACCATGACTGGTAGTCATAGCGTTCGTAAAGTTGAACTTGACGATAGCCTAATGGAAGATGACAAGGACATGATTGAAGATTTACTCGCAGCAGCTGTTAATGATGCTGTACGCCGTGTTGAAGAACAAAATAAAGACAAAATGGGTGCATTAACCGGTGGTATGCAATTACCGCCGGGGATGAAAATGCCGTTTTAGTTCTTAAGTGTATGAAAAAGCCGACTTTATTGTCGGCTTTTTAGTATAAGGAATAATTCTTATTGATAGTGCAATATAATACCAGACAGAAAAAAATAGGTAATAGGTTTGTGTTATACGAAAAAAAGACGCTAGGACGCGTCTTAATTCTTGAGATTGGTGTGGCTAGGAGCGGAGGGGAATCGAACCTTTGTAATTCATAATAATTTCAATATGTTGTTTGTTTTTATGTCTATATAAAACCAATAAGGTGGAGAACAATTCATTTACCTAGGATTGTTCTTGGTACTTAATAAAAGCATCTTTATATAAATTAGCACAATCGTCCTCGAAAGTACTTTTATTGTTTAAGATAGGCTCAAAGTTTTTGTAAATATTCTCATAAATAATCCTATGAGCGGGGTTTTTTAGTAAACATTCATTGTACTCATCTAGTTCAACATCATTTTCTATAATATTGTTAAGTAAAGATAAAATACCTTCTTTGGTTATTTCATCTATTGCAATCCAATTTTCACCATCAGTTGAAAAATACCCTTTATCGCTATCAATTTTTAAGATTTTCATATGCTTTCCCTCTATCTAAATAAGAGTACTCTCCAGCTTCAAGAGTGTTCATTTGAATGACTCTATTTTCAATACTACTTCCTGAAAGCCCTACAAGATGTTTATCTGCAGGGAATCCTGTGAATGTTTCAAATGTTGCTTTACCATTTATAATATTTTTTTGAGTGTAAATAATATAATTAGGTTTAATAGATGCACCAACGGTACTGTTATGCGTAACTAAAATAACGGGTAACACTTGGGAGATATCCTTGATTAGTGTGTTGACTTTATTCAATAAGAAAACATTGTCAAAAGATGATTCCGGTTCATCAATTAGCAGCATATCGTAATTTTGTGAGTCATTAATTTGTTGTAATAACCTATACTCTGAACGCTCTCCTCCAGAAACCTCACAACCATGAGAATTTAAGATCTGAAATTTTATTTCTGTGAATAACTTATAGTAATCAGTGGCGGGTATTATTTGAATTTCCCTAAGCTTTATTAAGTATTCATATGGTTTAGAGTAGACATTAAAAGCAGGTGCTAGTGCTGCTGTGGTTCTTATTGTTGCTTTAAGTTCTTTTGCCCTAAAAAAGGCTTTTCTAGTTGCTACCCGCCTAAACCCTTGAATGCTCTCGCTATAAAATTCTTTTTCTACTTTAAGGAATGTTGCTATATTTTCAAATTTATCTATTTTTCTTCTATTCATTTGTAAATCATAAAAATTGATATCTTCAATTTGAGTACTTACGGAGCTTATGGGGTTTTCAATCACAACAGCCCAAATAGAATCAATTAAACTAGATAAATTTAGAAAGAATGGTCGTCCATATAGAAAATTAGAGTTTGTGATTTATGAAGGGAAGTGCCCTATATGCAAAAACACTGTTGACGTTGAAAAAGGAAAAAGACAAAACAAAGGTAGGCTTATTGGTTATTGTAATGAATCACCCAGAGAGCATGTTTTTAGCTTTGACCATGTAACTAAAAAAGGAAGGTTACTTAGGCAATAAGTCTATTCACTTATACAGCGAGTAAAAATACTTTCTAGTAATGAATAGTCACAATGAACGCTGTTGATATTAGCTTGTATCCATTCATCTTTTTTAACATTTGCCCATGATATTTTATAACCACAATTGACAATAATATGCTCAAATAATATTCGTTGTGAACGTCCATTACCTTCTCTAAATGGATGAATTATATTTAGATCACCGTAGAATTCAGCAATTTTTACAATTAAGGCGGAGAAAGGGATATTTTGAAAATAATTAGCTCTAGCAATAGTTTTGAAAAGCTTATCAATTTCCCGTTGAATATATTCAGGGCGACAGAACATGGTGTCACCTTTATTCATACCAATAGTTCTAGATTGACCAGCCCAATCGTATAAATCACCAAAAAGTTTTTGGTGGATATTTTGCAAGTAGAAAAAGTTATAAGGGGGAGGAGCGAAATCGATTGATGCTGATGAAATATCACTAATTTCTGTTTCAGCTTGTTCAAGAATGACAGCATCTTTGATATTCAGATGGTTAATTAATACATCAGTATTTTTGTAACAGTATGGATCATTACCCGTACCATACTTGAGTGACGACATTTAAGAAGCTAACGCCTTATATTTAGCAATTATGCTTTCTTTGGTCATAGTTTTATTGTTAGTGCTTTTAACCTCAACACCTTCTAGCCTCATGCTTTCACGATAATTTTCAGAGCGTGTTTGTCTCACAAAATCAATTTTTTCAGCAAGGTTTGTTAATGCCATATGCACACCTAAATTTTGTTTAAAATATAATATATTATCTATATAAATATACTATATTAGTGTGCTCTATTCAAATAAACAAAGCAGCCTAATAAATCCAAATTGTTAAAGAACAAGCTTATTAAATAAAGCTAAGCGCTATTAAGACATTTCTAATAACGTGATTTGTTGAGCAAAAGATTCCTTTGTTAGCTGTACTAGTTCATTAGGAAACTTAATCATTACCTCGACTTCATCGTTTAGCGTGATAATGCCAGCAACAAAGCCAATCACTTCAATGGTGGATTCTGCTTTTTTTTCATCCCCTTTTTTAACCACATGACAATTAAATAATTCAAAGGCATCGTTTAAGGTGAATTGGTCACCAAAGCCAAACGTTTCTATATTAATTTTTTGTTGTTTCCAGTTTTCGTATTAGGGTTAGTACAGTTATTTACACAAGTCCAAGGGCGGTTAATTCTTGGTAGCATTGCACCACCCATAGCCATTACATATGCAGCCCAATCACCAGAATCGGCAGCGATAAACGCTTGCACGACTTCTGGTTGGTTAGACTCCTTTAAACGACGTAATTCACGCCACACAGTTACAGATGGACCACCAACTTGTTGAAACTGTCTTATATTCCAAGTTGCAGACCAGGCATCTATATTAGAAGCCGCAGGTTTAGCATCATTACCATATAAATCTTTACTAATATCAGAACCATCAATATTCTTTGAAATATATTTAGCTATGTAACCGGCAGCACTACCTTTTTTTGGATCAATAGATACAGCTTTAAACCTATGAGCTTTTGCCCCACGCTCTTTACCATCTTCTTCGAGGGCATATTTGCTAAATATTGAACGAACAGTTTTAACATCGTTAGGGTGCATAAAAAGTAATAAGTGCCAATGTGGAGTTCCATCATGGTGAGGTTCTACAACTCTAAAACCATAAGGTTGGATACCTTTCTTATGTATGGCTGAGCGGATTAATGCCCAAATACTTTTAAATTACTCATTAACGTCTTTTGGTGTTGAGTCATTAAATTTGGGATTAGGTTTACCAGAGGAAAGCACAGCGTGCATCTTTGAGGGAGCAGTGATGGTATAAAATTCACCTGCATGACCCATTTGCCCCGCAACCTCTTCAAAGCCGCGAATACGAATCATTAGCTCAGCTTTTCGGATAAATGGATTAGCGACAGATTTATTATAAATATCTAATAGGGAATAAGATTGACCCTCTTCATTAATAATTTGACTAGAGGCTAAGTAATCATATGAATTCTTTAATTGGGTGTTTCTATTTTCAACAGCGAAGTTACTGGAGTAACAACTAGCGTGTTTGTTGACTAAGTTTAAATTTCTTGAGGCTTGTTCGACATGCTGTAAACGAATTTTATTAATATTTGAATACCACCAACTTGAGCAACTTAGTCTATTAAGCATTGGCACAAATGGTTTTTCATATCAAAAGCAGGTATTTCTATCGAATATTGATGTGCGAACGTACGACAAATATCATAAGCCGTTTTACTTTCGCCGTATTCAACAACTATCAATCGGCATTTATGAGCCTTGTTTTGGCAAAATTCTTTCACTTCAGCAGTAGAGCTTGAAAGATTAAAATCATTAAGCATTAACTTTCTATCAATACGACCTACAAATAGATTAGCTTCACGTAAACTTTTTTCTTGATAAATACGAAGATACTGGTTTTTTAGTGCATTTTCTAAATAGGGGTGACGCTCAAATATCTTTTTTCGGTAGGAATAACATTCTCGTGTGCCAATGTTGTTTTCAGACGATGGCAAAAAAGTGTCAAAATCGTGCCATTTTGCAGCCCATTTAGGACTAGCTGAGACCAGTTGACTGTCAGACACAAAAAAGCCATAACCACTGTTTCCAGTGCCTATGGCTTGATTTAACTGACTTTCATCAGTACTCAATTGGTGGAGCGGGGGGGAATCGAACCCCCGTCCAAAAAGCCTACATCCTCGGTACTACATGCTTAGTCGCTTATTTATTTAACCAATTAGACGCCAAGCGACAGGCTTCGTCATGGTGAGCTTAATACTATTTCGCGGTTCAGCCTTAAGCGTGCTTCCCTCGCTATCCTATTTGGGGTGACCATCAATCCTCTAACCAATAGGAGAGATTTCAAGGTGATGGCTAGCCTAAGCGGCTAGTGCGAACGTATCGTCGTTAGCAATTATAGTTTTACGGCTTTTTACCAGGCAAACCGCCCCTGGGCATGCACCTTGGGTTTCGTGAATCTTGTCGAATCCTAGATCCGCCCCAAAGTTTTACTCTTTAATTATAGACTAAATCAGCCTATAAAGCGCATTATACAACGCTGAACTTAAATAGACAACGTGGTATTTTCTAAGCTGTTAGCGATCTAAGTTCTTATTTTTCATTAAACGACCTTTATCAACAGCCCATTCTCTGTCTTTAATATCAGAACGTTTATCGTGATCTTTTTTACCTTTACCTAAATAGAACTCTAGTTTTACCCAACATTGCTTCCAATACATAGCGGTTGCAATCATAGAGTAACCGTCACGTTCAACAGCGCCAATTAACTTATCTAGTTCTTTTCGATTAAGTAATAATTTTCTATCACGGTTTGGATCACATACTACATGGCTAGAAGCTGCATTAAGGGGCATTATTTCAGCACCAAGTAAATAAGCTTCGCGGTCTTTTATATGTACGTAACAATCAGAAATATTAACCTTACCACTTCTTATGCTTTTAATTTCCCAACCTTGTAAGCTCATACCGCCTTCAAATTTATCAGTTAGGGCATAATTGTGCCTTGCCTTTTTATTTAAAGCGATAGTATTACTGTTGGATTTATTTTTTGATTTTTTCTTTGCCATTTTTAATTCCATTATTAACGGCGATGATTATACCCAGAAATAACAGCTTTTATATAATAAATTTGTCTTTAGTGAAAATTCACTGCTTATATTCAAGTAATAATGCGCTTGTTTGCGGGTTTTGGTATGATATTGCTATGCTAAAGTAGAGGTTAAAATAAGAATGCCATCCATAAATCGTAGTGCACTGGTTATGTACAGTGTTGAGGAAATGTTTCAATTAATAAATGATGTTCATGCATATCCTCAATTTTTACCTGACTGTAGTGATAGTAAAATTACCTCTGAAGATGAAGATTCAGTGATAGCTTCATTGAAAATTTCTAAAGGGGGCTTAAAAAAATGGTTTACTACTAAAAATACACTTATTTCAAATAATCAAGTAAAGTTAGAGCTTGTTGACGGACCTTTTAATAAATTACATGGGTGCTGGCAGTTGACAGAGTTATCAGAAGAGGCTTGTAAAGTAAGTTTAGAGCTGGAGTATGAGTTTTCTAATAAAATGTTTGATTTAGCTTTTGGTAGACTGTTTAATCATTTTACTAATCATATGGTGCAAGCATTTACGCAACGGGCTAAAGAAGTTTATGGAGTGAAAATTTAAATGGAAGTTACACAAGCTCAGGCTGCAATAATTCAAATTGAAGTGGTTTATGGGCTTGCTCATAAACAAAAACTGCTATCCTTATCTGTCAGCCAAGGAGCTACCGTTGAGCAAGCTATTATTGAGTCAGGCATTATTACACTCTTTCCGGAAATTGATTTGAACAAAAATAAGGTTGGTATATGGAATAAAGCTGTTAAGTTATCAACAGTTTTAGAAAGTTTGGATAGAATTGAAATTTATCGCCCTTTAATTGCTGATCCTAAAGAGGTTAGAAAGCGTCGTGCTGAAAAAGCTAAGCTTGAAGGACGAGCAGATAAAACTACAGGTGGAAGAGTTAACCCGCTAGCTAAAAAAGATTAAGTC
>JADGDH010000027.1 GCA_016745015.1 Colwellia sp. | reverse complement strand
AGATAGCTGGGGTGCATCAGTTATTGATCAATACGATGGCCGTGGTGAACTTTGGAAAGTATCTGAATCACATAATATTCAATTTTATGATGTGAATACGCCGTGGATGGTTGCTGAAACAATACATGATTTAAACTCAGGTCGTTATTTGATTACGGGTTTAAGTAATGAAGAGCCTACCTTTATGGTTTGGGGACACGAAGCTAAACGTAAAGACTTCTCAACTTCTGCCTTACGTCGTATGGGTCGTTAAATTAGCAAGGTTACTGTGAGAACTGATCAGTAACTAATTAACATGTTAAAAAAGGCTAGTAGATTATTCTACTAGCCTTTTTCTGTTTTCGCTTTAAACTGTTCCACTCAAAACTATAAACAACTCTAAACACCCCTTATTTATCTCCATTTATTACATTTTCTTATCCTTAATGAACATTTTGTCATATAAATATAAAAAGTCCTTTATTCAAACAAACTATTAAAGTACCGTGCCCGCGGTAATAATTTATATTACTAAAAAACATATAATAATATAGCCGTTATTTCTGAAGTGCTCGCTTCAATTAGAACAGTTATATAAGTAAACACAAGGGAGATATAACATGAAAATGAAAAGCCTTGCCGCCAGTATGGCGTTAATATTGAGTGCTACGCAAGTACAAGCAGCTGACTTTTACTTTGGCGAAAGCGATGATATTTTATTTCAAATAAACTCTGAATTATCAATAGGCGCTAGTTGGCGTGCATCAGATCAAGACCCTTACTACATTGGTAAATCTAATGGTGGTACTGGTGCTACCGTAACAACCGACGATGGCAATTTAAACTATAAAAAAGGTGATGCCTTTACCACTATCATTAAAGGTATTCATGATCTTCAATTAAGCAAAGATAATTTTGGCGCTTTTGTACGCTTTAAATATTGGTACGACTACACGTTAAATGACACCGATGTTGCACATGGTAATTCAGTTAATGGTTATGTACCGAATACGCCACTTAGCGATAACGGTTTTGAAGATAACTCTAAATTTTCAGGTATTACGTTACTCGACGCCTATGTTTATGCTAGCTTTGATGTTGGCGAATTACCATTAGATATTCGTTTAGGTCGTCAAGTTGTGAGTTGGGGTGAAAGTACCTTTATACAAGGCGGTATGAATTCGTCTAACCCGTTTGATGTTCCTGCGCTTCGCCGCCCAGGTGCAACACTAAAAGAAGGAATATTACCCGTTGGTATGCTTTATGCTAATTTAGGTTTATCCGATAACTTAAGTGTTGAAGCTTTTTATCAATACGAATGGGAAAAAACCCAAATAGATAACTGTGGTACTTTGTTTTCAGGGGCAGACTTTGCTGCCTCGGGTTGTGACTTTGTATCGGTTGCGCCATTAGTACACCCTGTAAGTGGTGAAACTTATGATGATGAAAAAGCATTAGCAACGGGTTGGGGAGCTTATCGTAAAGCCGATGTAGAACCTGATGACGGTGGTCAATATGGCTTAGCCATGCGTTATTATGCTGAAGCGCTTAATGATACCGAGTTTGGCATTTATTATATGAATATTCACTCACGTTTACCTTTGATTAACCCTATACGAAGTGCTATTCCCGCACCTATTGGGAAAGTTTTTTTACCTAAAGAATTAGATCCAACGGGTGGTGCTTTAGCAGCACTTAACCCTTCATATCGTATTGAATTCCCTGAAGACTTAAAATACTATGGCGTAAGCTTTGCCACCAATATAGGCGGTACTGCTTTTTCAGGCGAAATTTCTTACAAACCTGATACCCCTATTCAAATTAGTGGCCCAGAAGTACTTAATGCCGTGATGTCTGAATCACCAATATTTCATTTAACCGATCGAATTCAAGCTGCGGCTCCGGGTGATACGGTTAAAGGGTGGGATGAATTTGATGTTACCCAAATGCAAATTACCGCCGTTCATTTCTTTGAAAATGCCTTAGGTGCTTCTCGCGTTACCTTTATTGGTGAAGTGGGTGTAATAATGACCGATGGGGTTGAAGATTCAGACCAAAGTTATGGACGAAATTCAGTGTTTGGTATAGGGAGTATAGTGCCTGGTTCTGCTGGCCCTTATACTTGTGAAAATCTTCTTGGTGCAGGCAAAATAACAGGTGACTGTAAAGACGATGGTTTTGTTACCGACAGTGCTTGGGGTTACCGTATGAAGGTTGAATTTGATTATGCTGATGCTATCGCAGGAGTTTCATTTAAACCATCAGTATTTTTCTCCCATGATGTAAGCGGTAACTCGCCTGATCCAGGTCAGCAATTTAGTGAAGATCGTAAAGTAGTCGGTTTAGCATTACAAGCGACGTATTTACAGGCTTATACAGCCACACTTGGTTATAACAGTTACTTTGACGGTAATTATAATATCTTAACCGATAAAGATTACCTTTCGTTAAGTTTTAGTATTTCTTACTAAGTAATTATTAATGATTAGTACTGACTACCTTCATCCGTTATAACCAAGGGGGGAGGTAGTTAAATATATGCATAGGATTGAACATGAAAAAGCAATTAACAAAACAATTTACAAAAGAAGTAACAAAAAAAATGACAAACGCCAGCTTATTGGTATTAATGCTTGTATCTGGCTCTGCGCTGGCAAAAGTATCACCCGAAGAGGCGGCTAAATTAGGTGACAGCCTAACGCCATTAGGCGCAACAATGGCAGCGAATGAGTCAGGCACTATTCCCGCATGGACAGGTGGTTTAACTAGCACTAACCAAGCAAAAAGTGAAGATACTGGCAGACCAGTTGATCCCTTTTCACAAGATAAGCCGTTATTTGAAATAACTAATGCTAACCTTGATAAGTACAAAGATAATTTAAGTGCGGGTCAAATTGCCCTGTTTAAAAAATATGCAGACTATAGAATGCCTATTTATGAAACCAAAAGAACAGCGGCATACCCTGCTAACTTGTATGATGTTGTGAAGAAAAATGCAACAAGCGCTGAATTAGTACAAGGTGGCAATGGTGTGGCTAATTTTGATACCACTATTCCATTTCCTATTGCACAAAGTGGTTCAGAAGTTATTTGGAACCATATTACTCGCTTTAGAGGCGGTTCAGGTAAGCGCTATTCTACCACTATCCCTGTCCAGTCGAGTGGTGATTTTGTACCCGTTAAAATGAATGATCAATTAGTGTGGCCTGAATTTTTACAAGGCGGTCGTGATGCAGACAAAGATGACAACATTTTGTTTTATTATATTTCTCAAATTACCGCACCAGCGCGTTTAACAGGTACCGCTTTATTAGTACATGAAACAATGGATCAAGTAAAAGAAGCGCGTAAAGCATGGATATATAATGCAGGTCAACGTCGTGTACGTCGTGCACCAAATGTAGCTTACGATGGTCCAGGTCAAGGAACTGATGGTTTAAGAACGTCAGACAATTATGATATGTTTAATGGTGCTCCTGATCGTTACAACTGGAAATTAATTGGTAAAAAAGAATTATATATTCCTTATAATGCTTATAAACTATTAAATACAGATGCAACATATAATGATATTGTTAAAGCAGGCCATTTAAATGCCGAGTTTCTTCGTTATGAGTTACACCGTGTATGGCAAGTAGAAGCCACATTAAAAGAAGGCACTCGCCATGTTTATGCTAAACGTACTTTCTTCATCGATGAAGATACATGGGCTGCAGCGGTTATTGATCAATATGATGGACGTGATGAACTTTGGAAAGTTTCTGAAGGACATGCCATTCAATTTTACGATGTAAATACACCTTGGTTAGCTGCAGAAACAATACATGACTTGAGTTCAGGTCGTTACCTTGTTACAGGCTTAAGCAACGAAGAACCTGTTTTCATGAAATGGGGTCATAAAGCAAGACGTAAAGATTTTACAACGTCAGCATTAAGACGTATGGGACGTTAATTTACAGTTACTTGTTAAATTAAAATAAGATTAATGTTGGGTTAAAGCCTGACGTAAAAAGGGGTAATTTATTACCCCTTTTGTTTGAGTAAAATTTATGTTTCTATGTACATGGCTCAAAGGTATTATCTCCGTGGTATATTAATTTTGGGTTCAGTTTTTAAAAGTGATTATTCTTTGAACAGATAATTCTATTAATGGAGGATAAATGAGTAAAGTTAACGTAAATAATGTGGAACTGTACTATCAATCAGAGGGAGAGGGATCAGAGGTGATTGTTTTTTCTCATGGGTATTTGATGAACAATACTATGTTTAATAAAATAATTAATACGTTCAAGAATCGCTTTCGTTGCGTTTCTTTTGATCACCGAGGACATGGCCAAAGTGAAGTAACAGCAAAAGGTTATGAATTAGATAACTTAGTTACCGATGCTATCTCTTTTATTGAGTCATTAGATGTGACTGCGGTGCATTTTGTTGGTATGTCTACAGGAGGATTTGTAGGTATGCGAATAGCGTTACGTCGTCCAGATTTGTTAAAATCATTAGTATTAATGGATACATCTGCAGAGGGAGAAACTGAAGAAGCGGCAAAGAAAAATAAGTTGTTACTGCGGATGATTAAATATGTTGGTTGGTGGACTGTTATTAATCCAATTATGTCAATTTTGTTTCACAAAAGTTTCTTAGAAGACGACTCTCGCAAAGCCGAAGTGAGTAAATGGCGAAATATTGTTAAAGGGCATAATAAAAAGGGTATATTACCTTTTGGTCAAGGAATTTTTGAGCGAAAAAGCGTATTGGAAGAGCTTGTCGATTTATCAGTACCAACAGCTGTTATTGTTGGGGAACAGGATATTGCAACACCACTCGATTGTTCTCAAAGAATGGCTGATATAATTCCCAATGCGAAATTGTATAAAATTCCAGATTCTGGTCATTCTGCAGCGGTTGAAAAACCAACAGAAGTAGCTGATGCTATGCAAGATTTTTACACAAGTGCTGGTATTATTTCATTATAAGTATTATTTCATGCAAATTTTTAATCTGTGTGAAATAACTCCCTCAACCATAAGCTGGCTTTGTCTTTATCTGAGTTTTTATGCCAAAACAAATGACTTTCTAGTGGTGGCGCTTCAAAAGGTACAGGTAAGCTGTTTAAATTAAGTTTATTGGCAAGCCTTTTAGGAATTGTCCATAATAAATCTGAATTTTCAATAAGTTGGCTTGCAATGGTGTAATGTTTAACTCTTAGCCCAATCTCTCTTTGATAGCCAAGCTTATCTAAGGCAATATCAATAGGACCTTTACCCATACGGCGGTTAGAAACATGCAGGTGTTTAAGCGATAAATATTGTTCAAGACTTAATTTATCGGTGATTACGGGGTGGTTATTACTTATAGCGACAACATAGGTATCATAAGATAATGACTGATGGATAAGATCTTTATTGGTAATAAATGGAACATCAATTGCGAAGTCTAGTGTGCCTGCGGCAAGCTCTTTCGCTACGTCTTCCCGAGAAATATAATAGCTATTAAGATTTATGTTAGGCGCATTCTGTTGTAACCGTTGAATCATGGTTGGTAAAAATAATAATTCTGATAAGTCATTCATACTACAGTTTATTTGCCGTTTAGATTGAAAGGGATCAAATTCTTCTCCTTCTTGTATGCTAATGGTTAATAATTGCATTGCTTCTCTTACATTATTAATAATATTTTTTGCAAAAGGTGTTGGTGTCATTCCTTCTGGTGTTCTAATGAATAAAGGATCATTCAAGGTATTACGAAGGCGCTTAAGTGCATTACTAACAGCGGGCTGTGTAATACAAAGCACTTGAGCAGCTTTTGTAAGATTTTTTTCAGTATAAATAGCATCAAAAACTAAAAATAAATTTAAATCTATGTTGGTTAAATTCATAGTAGATTTCCATAAAATATTATCATTACTATGAATGATAACCTATTCACAAAATAAACTGTATTAATGATTGATGATTGTAGTAAAGTGATTATTAAAATAATCTTATGGTAAATAAATGTCTGAATTATATTTAGTGCGTCATGGTCAAGCATCTTTTGGCGCAGACAATTATGACAAACTATCACCTTTGGGGCATAAACAGTCTTATTTATTAGGTAGCTATTTTAAAAACCAAAATATGGATTTTGATCGTATTATTACTGGAGATTTAGTTAGGCACCACGAAACAGCGCTAGGGATATGTGACGGATTAGGAGGAAAAAAAACTAATTTTGAAGTATTACCTGAGCTAAATGAGTTTGATTTTTATCGCTTAGTACAAGCCTATTTGGTGCAATTTCCAGAGCAAAAACCTAAAAGTAAACAAGACATTAAAGCTTACATGCGCTTACTTAAAAAAAGTGTATTAGCTTGGCAGAAAGGCGAACTAACAACAGCACATGGTGAAAGTTGGGCTGAGTTTAAAAGCCGAGTTGGTAAGGCGATGGCTTTTATTCATCAAAGCAGCATTGAAAATGAGCAAAGCCTTAACCCAAATAACGAGCAAGAAAAGAAAAAGAAACAACGTATTTTAGTTGTATGTTCTGGTGGCTCTAAGGCGATGGCAATGAAGCATGTTTTATCACTTAATGATGAAAAAGTGATGTTATTAAACCTTCAAATAATGAATACAGCAATTAGCCGATTTATTTGTACATCAGAACAAATATTATTAACCAATTTCAATCATACCCCTCATTTAACGAATGATGGTCATATTACTTATAGTTAAATAGCTAAATAAAAGAACAGGAGTAAATTATGGATTTTGAATATAGTGAAAAAGTTATCGATCTTTTACAACGTGTTAATGCCTTTATGGATGAACATGTATTACCGAACGAAAAATTAATGCATGAGCAATTAGCCGACGATATGTGGTCAACGCCTCCTTTAATGGAAGAGTTAAAAGCGAAGGCTAGAGCTGAAGGCCTTTGGAATTTATTTTTACCGCTTGCTTATGGAAAATACAGCGCTGGTCTTACTAATTTAGAATATGCACCGCTCGCTGAAGTGATGGGTAAAGTTATATGGGGGCCTGAAGTATTTAATTGTGCTGCACCCGACACGGGCAATATGGAAGTATTGGCAAAATATGGTAGCGAAGCACAAAAAGAAAAATGGTTAGAGCCATTATTAGCAGGAAAAATTCGTTCTGCTTTTGCTATGACTGAGCCAGCTGTTGGCTCAAGTGATGCAACTAACATTGAAACGAGTATTGTTAGAGATGGCGATGAATATGTTATTAATGGTAGAAAATTTTATATCTCAGGCGCTAATCGCAAGCAATGTGAAATAATGATTGTAATGGGTAAAACCGACCCAGATAACAAAAATCGTTACATTCAGCAATCTCAAGTATTGGTACCAATGAATACACCAGGTGTAAATGTAGTTCGCCCGATGCAGGTTTTTGGTTATGTAGATGCTCCAGAAGGTCATGCAGAAATTATATTTGATAATGTTAGAGTACCCGTTAGTAATATAATTGCTGGTGAAGGTCGTGGTTTTGAAGTTGCTCAAGGTCGTTTAGGCCCTGGTAGAATTCACCATTGTATGCGTTCAATTGGTGCTGCTCAACGTGCTTTAGAATTGATGTGTGATCGAGTTAATACTCGTGTTGTTTTTGGTCGCCCATTAATTAAGCAACAATCTATTAGAGAAGATATTGCCAAATCTGTTTGTCAAATTGAACAAGCACGTTTGTTAACATTGAAAGCAGCTCAAAAAATGGATACTGTTGGTAATAAAGCGGCAAAAGATCTTATTGCTATGATAAAAATTGTTGCGCCAAGCATGGCGTTAGACGTGATAGACCGCGCTATGCAGTGTCATGGTGCTGTGGGTATAAGCCAAGACACCTTTTTAGCACAGATGTATGCTGGTCAACGTTCTTTACGTTATGCTGATGGGCCTGATCAAGTACACATGATGCAATTAGGTCGTGACACTGCTAAACGCTTAGAACGTTAAGCACAGTTTACTTTATACCAATCACACTAATTATGTGATTGGTATTTTTAAACACTTTACCAAACACTTTACTAAGCAAAGAGAAAGAAATGTCTGATAAAAATACGTTAAATTTAACTGTGTTAACTGAATACTTAGAATCTAATGTGGTAGGCTTTGAAGGCCCTATAACCGCTGAAAAGTTTCCTGGTGGACAATCTAATCCTACGTTTAAAATAGAAGCTAAATCAGGAGTTTATGTTTTACGCCGACAACCGCCGGGTAACTTACTAAAATCTGCGCATGCTGTAGACCGAGAGTATGAAGTATTATCTGCTTTAAAAAATACCAATGTACCAGTCGCAAAAGTACATCATTTATGTGAAGACACCAGCGTTATTGGTTCTATGTTTTATATTATGGAATTTTGTGAAGGTCGCATTTTTTGGAAAGCGGCATTAAGTGAAATAACCGATAATGAAACGCGCACTGCCATGTACGACTCAATGAATCAAACCTTGGTTAATTTACACAGTGTTGATATTGATGCAGTTGGTTTATCTGATTATGGTAAACCTGGAAACTACTTTAAACGTCAGCTAGAACGTTGGGTTAAACAGTATAAAGCTTCAGAGTTACAACCTATTGAAGCCATGAATACATTAATTTCTTGGCTTGAAAATAACTTACCTGAGGATGACGGAAAAGTATCATTAGTGCATGGTGATTACCGATTAGACAATTTAATGTTTGATCCAAGAACATCTGAAGTTATTGCGGTATTAGATTGGGAGTTGTCAACAATAGGTCATCCCTATTCAGATTTAGCCTATCAATGTATGCAGCTTCGTATGCCCCAAAACATGGGTTCAATTGATGGTTTAAAAGGAATAGATCGTAAAAGCTTAGGTATTCCTACTGAAGAAGAGTACGTTGCTAAGTATTGTGAACGCATGGGCTTAGAAGGTATTGAACATTGGTCATTTTATTTGGCATTTAGCTTCTTTAGATTGGGTGCTATTGTTCAAGGTGTTGCTAAACGTGCTGTTGATGGTAATGCTTCAAATTCAGAAGCGGGTAAACTGGGTGCTTTTGTAAAACCATTAGCATTAATGGCATTAGACGTGTTGGAAAATAACACTAAAGATTAGCTAAATATTAAGGAAAAAAAATGAAAGCAATTATCTGTGAAGAGTTTAGCGCGGTAGATAATCTTACCTTAATAGAGACAGATGCGCCTTGTGCTGATGATAACCAAGTTGTGATAAATATTGAAGCAGCAGGAGTAAATTTTCCTGACGGTTTGCTTGTACAAGGCTTGTATCAAATAAAACCTGCCAGACCCTTTATTCCGGGTGCTGAAATTGCAGGTACTATTGCCAGTGTTGGTAAAAATGTTAAACATTTAGCCATAGGCCAACGGGTACTTGCTTTTTGTATGTTAGGTGGTTTTGCTGAGCAAGTGGCTGTTAATGCCCATAGCGTTATGCCATTACCTGATTTTATTCCAAGTGAAGAAGCTGCTGGGTTATTAACGGCTCATGCTACGGCTCATCACGGTTTACGTCAACGTGGAAATTTAAAAGCAGGTGAAACACTTTTGGTCACTGGTGCTGCAGGAGGTACGGGTTTAGCCGCAGTACAAATAGGTAAGGCTATGGGAGCTACTGTTATTGCGGTTTGTTCTAGTGAAGAAAAACTGGCTATTGCAAAAGCAAATGGTGCAGATATATTAATTAATTACAGTGACTGCGATTTAAAATCAACACTTAAAGAAGCAACACAAGGTAAAGGTGTTGATGTTGTTTATGAATGTGTTGGTGGCGACACTTTTAATGCATGTTTGAGCAATATTGCTTGGGGTGGTCGTATTTTAGTGGTTGGCTTTGCGAGTGGTGGTATTCCCGAAGTGCCTGCTAATTTAGTTTTAGTAAAAGGTTGCAGTATTATTGGTGTTTTTTGGGGAACTTTTACTCAGAAACAACCACAAGATTTTTCTGAAAACATGCATGAGTTAATGAAATGGTATTCAGAAGGAAAAGTTAAAGTGGTTGTTGATGAAGTATTTCCTTTGTCAAATACGGTTAACGGTATTAAGAAAGTAATGAGCCGTAACGTTAAAGGTAAGGTTATTATTAAGTCTTAACTTTTTTGTAACTATTCAGGTCATGAAAACGATCATTACCTCTATCCTATATTACGTCATCTTCGTGGTCTCTTAATCGAAGATCCATTTTTTTAAAGCTATGGATTCCCGATCAGACACTTCGGGAATGACGTAATAGAGACTAGCTGAATACTTATACTTTTTTAAATTAACACAATATAAATTAACGAGAAAAAATTATGAAAAAGAACTTATTTGATTTGTCTGGAAAATTAGCCCTTGTTAGTGGCGCTAGCCGAGGCATTGGTGAAGAAATAGCAAGAACACTCGCAGACAATGGTGCTCATGTTATTGTTTCCAGCAGAAAACTAGAAGACTGTCAAAAAGTAGCTGATAGTATTATTGAAAATGGCGGCAAGGCTGAAGCCGTTGCTTGTAATGTCGGTAAAATAGACGACATTAACGCTATATATGAGTACATAAAAGAAAAGCATCAAGGGAAACTTGATATTTTAATCAATAACGGCGCAGCAAACCCTTATTATGGACACGTTTTAGATACTGATGTTGATGCTTATCAAAAAACTGTTGATGTTAATATTCGTGGCTATTTCTTTATGTCAATTGGCGCAGGAAAATTAATGCGAGAGAACGGTGGCGGTGCTATTGTTAATACTGCATCAGTAAATGCACTTCAACCAGGTGACAAGCAAGCTATTTATTCTATGACTAAAGCTTCTGTAGTGAATATGACCAAAGCATTTGCTAAGGAATGTGCACCACTTAATATTCGTTGTAATGCCTTATTACCCGGCTTTACAAAAACAAAATTTGCTGGCGCATTGTTTTCAAGTGACAAAGTATATCAACATGTTGTTAATGCCGTGCCGATGAAACGCCATGCCGAACCAACAGAAATGGTTGGCACTGTATTGTATTTAGTATCAGATGCTAGCAGCTACACAACAGGCGAATGTATTGTTGTTGATGGCGGTTTAACGCTATAAATGATCAGGCAAGATCAAATCGAATATAAATTATATGACTTTAAATTAGAGAAAAAATTATGGATCCGTTATTAGATTTTACTGGAAAATCAGCACTTGTTACTGGTGCTGCACAAGGCTTTGGCTTATTAATAGCTGAATCACTTGCTCAAAGAGGCGCTAAATTAGTTATTAGTGATATTAATGAGGCGGGCGTGAAAGAAGTTGCTAAAACATTATCAGCTAAAGGGTATGAGGTTATTGCTGTTGGCTGTGATGTATCAAAAGAAGACCAATGTAAAAATATGGTTGATATAGCAATAAAACACTATGGTCAATTAGATATTGCTATTAATAATGCTGGTATTGCTCCTGCTGATCTTTTGCCATTACATTTAACTGATGAAAAAACAATGGATATACAATTCAATGTTAATGTGAAAGGCGTGCAGTTTGGTATGAAACATCAAATTACACAAATGCTATCACAATCAGAAGGGGTAATTTTAAATGTTAGTTCTATGGCTGGTTTAGGAGGCGCACCTTATATTTCATCATATTCTGCGGCTAAACATGCGGTATTAGGATTAACGAAAAGTGCTGCGATAGAATATGCGACTCAAAATGTTAGAGTTAATGCGGTATGCCCATTTTTCACCTTAACGAAAATGGTGACTGATTCAGGTTTAACCAAGTCACTAGAAGCTTTAGCTGAAGGCACACCAATGAAAAGGTTAGGTAACCCTGAAGAAATAGTTGATGTTATGTTGATGATGGTATCACCAAAAAATTCTTATATGACAGGTCAATGTATTGCTATTGATGGCGGTCTTTCAGCAAGTTAAATTAACTTTACCCAAGCTACTTCAAGATGCAGGACTCGCATCTTGAGTTGGTAGGGGTGTATACCCAAGCTACCTCAAAATGCTAGAACAAGCATTTTGAGATCATTTGGGTATATGCTACAAACCATGTTCAAAAACATGATTAGTTACCTGTTTAATAAAGGTAATTGTATTAATATCGTTGGCCAAAACTTAATGGCCAGTAAACTAGGAAGCTAATATGTATATTGGTATTGTTTTAGCTGTTATTTTATTTATTTATTTTGCTATGCGTGGAGTAAGTGTTTTTCTTGCGGCAATCATTTGTACCTTACTGGTTGTGATCACAAATGGCTTACCACTTGATAAGTCTATTTTTGATTATTTTGCTTTTGGTCCGTTGGGCGCCTTTTCTTTTGCAGGGAAATTCTTTTTATTATTTGTTATGGGCGCTATGTTTGGCCGGGTAACGGGTGAAAGTGGTGCTGCATCGAGCATCGCTGTTGCTTTAGTAAATAAATTAGGTACACATAAGGCACTATGGATCACAGTATTAGCTGCTTCTATTCTTACTTATGGTGGTGTAGTGGTTTTTGTTGTGATATTTGCTATGTATCCACTGGGGATAAAGTTACTACAACAAGCTAATATTCCAAAAAGGCTTTTTGTTGCGGCATTGGCCTTAGGCAGTGGTACTTATACCTTGTCAGCATTACCTGGAACACCTTCTATTCAAAATGTGATTGCGGCAGTGTCATTAAAAACAGATTTATTTGCCGCTGGTGGTTACGGTATATTTGCCAGTTTGATAATGTTTAGTTTAGGCATGCTCTATTTGGAAAGACAACGAAAAAAAGCGTTGGAAAACAATGAAGGCTTTACCCCTACCGATAGAGACTTAACCTTAATTTCAGCTGATCAAAATGAAGTGTTACCGCATTGGGGGAGAGCTATTACTCCTTTGATTATTGTTATTGGCACTATTGTTGCGCCAAGACTACTTGTTTTATTTGGTTATACGAATGTTGAAGGCTCTTTGGTGTCATATGCTTTAAGCCAACCTCTGTTGTGGCCTAGCGTAGCTTTATTAGTTGGCATCATTAGCACGGTTATTATTTTTCCTAAGTTACATAAAAATACCTTAGTAACTATAGGTAAGGGGGCTGATGATGCAATTATTCCTCTCATAGCTACAGCTGTAGTTATTGGTTTTGGCTCTGTTGTAACAAAAACTGAAGGCTTTATCAGTTTATCACAATGGTTATTATCTTTAGATTTGAACCCTCTTATTTCTATTTTTATCTCGGTTAGTATGATGTCAGCTATTGTTGGCTCTTCTACAGGAGGGTTACAAATTTTTCTATCAAGCATGTCTGATTCATACTTAGACAAAGGCGTAGAGCCTGAGATCTTGCATAGAGTAGCAACGATGGCAAGTGGTGGTTTTGACAGTTTACCTCATTGTGGTGCTGTTGTTGCTGTGCTGGCCATTGCAGGGTTAACGCATAAAGAGGGTTATAAAGATATTGGTATTGTCACTGTGGTTATACCTGTTATAGCAACATTATCGACAATTGCAATATATTCAATTTAACTTTGTTTGATGTGTTATTGATGATCCTAGATATGAATCCAGTAAGCTGATTATTGTTTGTTTATATCTCGGATTATTGGTAATGCATTAAAACAAAAAAATGTTTTTTGAATATATTATGGATCGATTATATTTGATAGGGCGTTTATGCTACTTATACTCTAAGATATCAACTTTTCCAAGGAATTGCGGAGTGAATATACCAAGGGGTAAGGCTATTAAGCTTTATTATGAATGGCGAACTAAGAAGCTAAAAGAATTATCTAGGGAATAAAATCACGTAAGTAGTTACCTATCTATTGACGAATAAAGGCATTGTAGTTAGTATACTAACTACAATGCCTTTATTTTAGGAGTAAGCAATGCAAACAGTGACAAGTCAAGCATTCAATCAAAACCCAACAGCAGTAAAGCGTACTGCGAGCATAGAGCCAGTTAGAATTACCGAGCGTGGAAAAGTATCACATGTACTTATATCAATAGCTGAGTATGAATCAATAACGGGTCAGTCAAAAAATATTGTCGATTTGTTAGCTATGCCGCAAGATATTGAAGATCTAGACTTTAAAAAATTAGATGCTAGCTCAATCAAGCCAGTGGAATTTAATTAATGTATTTATTAGATACTAATGTTATTTCTGAATTAAGAAAGGCTGGTTCGAATAAGGCCAATAAAAATGTAGTTAATTGGGCAAAATTAAAATCAACAAACGATTTGTTCATTTCTTCTATTACTATATTCGAGATAGAGATGGGTATTTTACAGTTAGAACGTAGAGATCCTAAACAAGCTTCTATTTATAAAGATTGGCTTAAACATAGTGTGATGCAAGCTTTTAAAGGTAGAATTTTACCATTCGATACAAGTGTGGCTTTGAAGTGTGCTCAATTACATGTACCTGATCCAAAATCAGAACGAGATGCTATGATCGCAGCTTCCGCATTAGTTCACGGACTTACTATGGTTACAAGAAATGAAAAAGACTTTAAACATATTAATGTTAAATTAATCAACCCTTGGTTGTAGTTGAGTTAATAGTGTTTTTTAAAGATATCAAAGAAGTATTTATGTTGCTATTCATTTTCACTAAAATTTAGTGTCCAATAGCTTCACTTATTGAATTTAAGACGAGTTGATTTTGTTGTTTTACAATAACATAGGTTTAAAAATATTAAGTAAAAACTATGCGCTATTTAAGCAGGCTTTAGCATTGGCTACACCATGAACTCGTTGTAAAGGCGTAGAGCCTGAAATGTTGCATCGAGTAGCAACGATGGCAAGTGGTGGTTTTGACAGTTTACCTCATTGTGGTGCTGTTGTTGCTGTGCTGGCCATTGCAGGGTTAACGCATAAAGAGGGTTATAAAGATATTGGTATTGTCACTGTGGTTATACCTGTTATAGCAACATTATCGACAATTGCAATATATTCAATTTAACCTTGTTTGATGTGTTATTGATGATCCTAGACATGAGCTCAGTGAGCTGATTATTGTTTATTTATGTATATAGCTAGTTATCACTTCTGGCTATATATACTGATAGTTTAGCTTATTTTATTGATTAATTTTTAAAAAAAACTTGCAAACTGGTATGCTTTGTGTATAATGCGCGCCTCGATGAAGGGATGTCGGTTTTATATTTTCTGCTTAATAAATAAAGCCAACAAAATGATATGGCACTTCGTAGAATGGAATAGTGCGCAGTTTATTGAATTATGTTTATAGAGCAAATCAATAAACTCATCGAAAATGAGTAGGGGTTTTCCGCCCAATAGACTTGCCCAGCTGAGCATTTCGTTTTCAGCAGAAATATAGCGTGATATACGCTATGCGCTTTAAGTCTTCCTGGTGGTTTCCTCGTATGATGTACGCAGGTTTAAGACTTAGTAATTTAAAATTTATTCAATTCAGAACGCTTTCCATAACCATTGTTATGTATGAAGGTGAGCTATTTTTGCTGTTTATTTTTTTCTTGCTTTTTTTTATTAGGCTTCTTTATTAGAGATGCTCTCAATACCTGCCTTAAGAGAATGAAATTAAAATGACAGAACAAAATAATACCTTCAGTAAAGCCCCAAGTAATACTTCAATTAACACGTCAAGCAAAACTGAAAAAAATAACTCAGTTAACGATGCTGTAAATTTTGATACTTTAGGTTTACCAGAAAATTTGCTATCGGCTATCACCTCTATAGGTTTTACCTCAGCTACTGATATCCAAGCTCAAACAATTCCACCATTGTTAGCAAACAAAGACGTATTAGGTGAAGCACAAACAGGTACAGGCAAAACTGCTGCCTTTGGCTTACCTGCTTTAGCAAAAATAGATACTTCAATTAAAAAACCACAATTAATGGTATTAGCACCAACGCGTGAGTTAGCGATGCAAGTAGCTGAAGCTATTGAATCTTTCGGTAAAAATATGAAAGGTTTGCGTGTTGCTACTTTATATGGTGGTCAATCTTATGGTCCACAATTTCAACAATTAGAGCGTGGGGCACAAGTGGTTGTTGGTACTCCGGGTCGTTTAATGGATCACTTGCGTCGTAAAAGCCTTAAGTTAGCTGATTTAAAAGTATGTGTACTTGACGAAGCTGATGAAATGTTAAACATGGGCTTTTTAGAAGACATTCAATGGATTTTGGATCATTTACCTAAAACTACGCAAATGTGCTTGTTCTCTGCAACTATGCCGCCTGCTATTCGTAAAATTGCTAACCGTTTCTTAAAAGATCCTGAGCACATTAAAATTGCTGCGGTTAAAAAGGCCAAAGCTAATATTACTCAATATGCATGGAAAGTTAGCGGCATTACTAAAATGACAGCCTTAGAGCGTATTGCTGAAATCGTTGATTACGATGCCATGATTATTTTTGTACGTACTCGTAACGACACTGTTGATGTTGCTGAAAAATTAGAGCGTGCTGGTTATCCTGCATTAGCACTTAATGGTGATTTGAACCAAGCACAACGTGAACGTTGTATTGATCAAATGAAATCAGGTAAATCATCTATTTTAGTAGCAACTGATGTTGTTGCTCGTGGTTTAGATATTCCTCGTATTTCTTTAGTTATTAACTATGATTTACCTGGTGATCACGAAGCTTATGTCCACCGCATTGGTCGTACAGGCCGTGCTGGTCGTGAGGGTATGTCAATTGCTTTCGTTCGCCCACGTGAAATGTATTCAATACGTCATTATGAGCGTTTAACGTCTGGCACAGTGAATATGTATGAGTTACCAAACATCCAAGAACTTGGTAAAAAGCGTATAGAACGTGCTCGTAATGAAATAGCGAGTATTGTTGAAGCAAAAGACTTAGCAAGCATGCGTGAAATTGTTGAAGCAATGGCAAGTGATTCAGAAATGTCTATGGTTGATTTAGCAGCTGCTTTGTTATTCCAAAAACAGTTAAAGCAGCCATTCCAACCAAAAGAAGATCCTAAACCACGTCGTGATTCACGTGAAAGCAATAGCCGCGATAGAAACAGCCGAGATAGAAATGATCGGGGTCGAGATAGTCGCAGAGATACCCGTGGTGATAAAGGCGGTCAGCGTGGTTCACGTGAAGATAGACCACGTAAAGAAAAAGTTAACCGTACAGATGTTGATTGGCAGACTTACCGTTTAGAAGTAGGTAAAGAGCATGGCGCACGGCCAGGTGATATTGTTGGCGCTATTGCTAATGAAATATCACTAGATAGTAGTTATATTGGTGCAATTAACTTGCATGACAAACATAGCTTCGTACAATTACCTAAAGGTATTCCAGCTGATTTGTTCAAGCAATTGAAGGGTGTGCGTGTACGCCGACAACCGTTAGCTATAACGGCCTCTGAAGAGCAAATGGCTAAAAAAGAACCGCGTCGTCGTAACGAACGTTCACAACGTAATAACTAATACTTGTGAAATAATTGACTCTATAAAAGGTGCTTTCTAGCACCTTTTTTATTGCCTTTAAATAATTGTGTTTAATCTTTTGTTATTTACCATTTTCGTTTTGGTTTTTACTATTAGCCGAGACATTCAAATCTTTTAAAATACCATCATGTAAATTATAAACCAAACCGTGCACGGTAACATTTTGCTCTGCTAGCCAAGCATTACGCAATATCGTTGTGTTGCAAACATTGGCTACTTGCTCAATTACATTTAATTCACAAAACATATTCATTCGTTCTGTTTCATCAACAATGGAGTCTAATTTCTGTTGATTAAAACGGTACACGTCTTGAATATGTCGTAACCAGTTATCAATTAAGCCATGGCTCTCATTATGAAAAGCCGCATTGATTCCGCCACAACAGTAATGGCCACAGACAATAATATGTTTAACTTTTAAAATATCTACTGCAAATTGAATTACAGATAAGCAGTTAAGATCTGTATGAATAACTTGATTAGCAATATTTCGATGAACAAATACTTCTCCTGGTTGCATGCCTAATAATTCATTGGCAGGTACGCGAGAGTCGGAACAACCTATCCATAAATATTGTGGAGACTGCTGCTCAGAAAGGTTTTTGAAAAAGTCAGGGTTTTCTGCCGTTATTTTATTCGCCCATTGTTTATTGTTTTCAAATAAGTGTTTTATTGTGCTCATTTTATTGTGCCCATCTTATTGTTTTTAGTAAATGTACATTTTATATTGTGATAAGTAGTTATTGACATTTTATGTCAATAATGAGGTAAGTAAAAGTTATTTATGGTATTACCAGTAGACTAATATCGGAGTATAATTGTTATTAGTGATTTATAAAGTGAGAAATACTTATGGCGATGGCAGCAGCAATTCATATTTTAGTTAAAACTGAAAAAGAAGCGGTAGCACTAAAGTTGAAATTAGATAAAGGTGCTGACTTTGCGCAACTTGCTAAAAAGTTTTCGATTTGTCCATCAAAAAAGAAAGGCGGAAATTTAGGTGAATTTCGTCGAGGCCAAATGGTGAGAACATTTGATGATGTTGTTTTTAAAAAAGAGTTATTAAAAGTACACGGGCCAATAAAAACTAAGTTTGGTTATCACTTGATTAAAACCTTATATCGTTCTTGAAAATATAGCTGTTAGTCGTTTTTGTCAGCCTTATCTAAATCATCATTGCGCTTCTTAATTTCTTCTAACTGCTCAGCGGTTAAATTAAATTTTTTTGCAGATTTTTTTAAAACTAAAACTCCCCCAACAATAATACCTAAGATTAAAACTGATAAAATAATTTCACTTACGGACATAAAACCTCTTTATTAGTCTAGGATTTAGTTGTTTTAGCTAAATAGTAATAGTAAAACTGGTTGTTTACAGGTAACTTATCTTATCAGATTTGAACTATCATAATAATTATTATATTGGATGAAACTATGAATAAGCGTTTAAGTATTAAGCTTCTTTTGCCTATAATCGCCGTAGGCTTCATTTTTACTTTGGCAACTTTCTTTTTATCAGATACATTAAGTAAATATACTGTATTGGCTATTATAGTGGTACTTGTTACGACGCAAGTTGTTTTTAGCGCAATGTATTTTTCAAAGCAGTTAACGGTTCGTATTGATAATTTAAAGCATTATTTAGATTTGGTTGTTAGTACAGAACAAGCGCCATCAAAGCCATTAACTGACAATATTAAAGATGATTTTGGTTACGTCACTAATGAATTAAGTAGCTTTATTGTAGGCTTATCTGATGTTATTAGTAAAATTCGTAGTGAATCAGAGCTATTGAGTCAAGGCTCTAATAAGCTAGTTATACAAATGAAAGAGTCGGTTAGCTCAGTTGATGAATCTGTTAGTCAAATTGAGCAAATGGCAAAATCAATTGAAGAGGTTGCTAATACGTCTTCAGTTTTATCAAATAATGCGGATCAAGTAAGTGATACAACCAGTGTTGTTATGACAACATTGAATCAGGGGATTTCATCCTCTAATACTAGCCAAAGCACAATTGAATCTTTTGCCAAAGAAGTAGAAAATATGGCGAATGATTTAGAACTTTTGAAAGAAGAGAGTGCTCGTATTGGATCAGTGTTAGATGTTATTCGTGGTATTGCTGACCAAACTAATTTATTGGCACTTAATGCTGCAATTGAAGCGGCACGTGCAGGAGAACAAGGTCGTGGTTTTGCAGTTGTTGCCGATGAGGTTAGAGCATTGGCTCACCGAACGCAAGAAGCTACTGTTGAAATTCAATCTATGGTAGAAGGTTTGCAAGAGAAAAGCTCTAATGCTGTTTCTGCAGTAACTAAAGGGCAAAATTTATCACAGGACAGCTTGTCTCAATCGGCAGATGTTGTTACCGCGCTAGAACAAATTAGCCAAGCATTTGAGGAAGTTAATAATTTAACTTCTCAAATAGCACAAGGCACTCAAGAGCAACAAAACTCCACTGCTTCAATTAATGACAACATGATGGCTGTATTATCACTAAACCGAGATGTTAATGAAGGGCTTGCTTCTGTTGCAGAACATGCTAATCAGCAGCAACAAACCACAGCGGAAGTTGATACTACTTTAAACCGTATTTGTGTTTAGCCGAACTACTAAAACTTTTATTGTGTATGTTTTCTTTCTTGGTTTCTTTTCAGAGCAAGTGCCTGAAGCTGCTTAGACTGTTCATGCAAACTAGTGCGCACTAACACTTCTCTGTCGTCTTCTCGAATAAAATGAAATATAACTTTGTGTAAGTAAGTCTCTTGTTTTTTCTCTATTTCAATTACTTCACCATAACAATACACAGCACAGTTATCATTTAGTAGGAAAATTTTCATTTCTAATAATTGTGTTAGCTCAAAAGCTATGTCGGCGGTAAATAGCAAGCCGCCACCACCAAACTTTAAGCCTTTGTACCTATGCTTCTCATCATCTTGCTGACTTAAAATATAACCAATAAGCAAATCTATTTTTGTGGATTGATGATTTAAAAACTCAACCAATTGGCTAGCAACACCAGAAAGCGTTTGTAAAGGGCGCAATGCAGCTTGATCTATACTTGACATATCACTAGCCATTTTGAAAGGTGTTGGCATATTGGCAATAAACTGTTCATAACTTGTATTTTTATGTGCTTCAATGGGTAAAATATTAATTGAAAATTCATGTTCAATTGAAAAGAATTCATGATATTTAGCTAGCTTTTCTTTTGTTGTTTCGCTGTTCATTTTTGTCATTATATATTACTTAGCTGATGTGAACTTTCTCGATTTGAAAAGGTTTTAATAAAATCGCATTGAATTACAACGTTATAACAGATGTTGGCGTATTGTAAATATATTTTATTAATTTCCATATCAACAAAAACGTTAAATAATAACTGGTTGTGTTATGCTTGTTTACCTGTTCTATCTCATTACTTTAGTAACAATAATTAAATGTTTCAACCTGTTAGTCTCTTTATTGGTTTACGTTATAGCCGCAGCAAAAAACGCACAGGCTTTATCTCATTCATTACTTTTTTCTCTACCGTTGGTATTTTGCTTGGCGTTACCTCATTGATTACTGTTGTCTCAGTAATGAACGGCTTTGAAGGTGAATTAAAGAAACGTATCTTAGGAATTGTACCGCACGTTATTGTTTCTAAAGAAGTTGCCCATAAAAAAACTAATATTTCAAAGGCAGAGGGTTTTAAAAATTGGCCTACTTTAAGAGAGCAGCTGTTACAACAAAAACATGTTGAACAGGTGACACCTTTTTTGAGTAGTGAAGCGCTTATACAGTCATCAAATAATCTACAAGGTGTTTTATTACAAGGAATTATCCCTGAGTTTGAGCAGAATAATATTATTAGTAATCACATGGTAAGTGGCTCTTTAGCAAGTTTATCTGAACACCCTTACCGTATTATTATCGGCCGAGCATTAGCCAGTAAATTAAAAGTAACACTGCAAGATAATATTCGACTTGTTCTACCCAATAAAACAATATTCACCCCTATGGGTAGAATTCCTGTGCAACGAAAGTTTGTTATTAGCGGTATTTTTGATGTAGGTTCACAAGTTGATGATTCAATGGTGTATGTGCATGGAAAATATGGCGCTAAATTATTGCGTCGTAATGGTGATGGTATAGATCAATTACGACTTTATTTAGATGATGCTTTCAATGCCAAGCAAGTTGCTCGTGCATTAACAAAAGTTAGTAAAGATGAAGTTTCTATGGGGAAATTAATTTTTACCACATGGAATGATAGCCAAGGAGCACTTTTTTCTGCTGTAAATATGGAGAAAAAAATGATGTGGTTAATGCTAAGTCTAATTGTTGCTGTAGCGGCTTTTAATATTGTTTCAGCACTAGTTATGGTGGTGGTTGAAAAACAAGGAGAAATAGGTATATTGCAAACGTTAGGTTTGTCTAGATCAGGCATAGTTAAAATATTTATTACGCAGGGTATGGTAAACGGTTTTTGGGGTGTAACTCTGGGTAGTATTTTTGGTGTATTACTCGCTTTAAATTTAAATGAAATATTAGCACTCTTGGGGCTTAATATTTTAGGTGGTGGCTATGCTGTGCAGGCCTTACCAATTAAACTTGAGCTACTGAATGTCGTTGTTATTGCTTTGTCAGCATTGGCAATGAGTTTTATCGCAACGTTATACCCAGCTTTTCAGGCATCTAAAACTCAACCAGCAGAGGTTTTACGCAATGAGTAAGGTTTTACATTGTAGTCAATTATCGAAGTCATATCAGCAAGGCAATATAGAAACTAAGGTTTTAAATAATTTAGAACTGACGGTTGATAAAGGTGAGTTGCTAGCTGTTGTGGGTAGTTCGGGTTGTGGTAAAAGTACTTTTTTACACTTAGCGGGAGCGTTAGATTTACCCAGTTCAGGTGACGTGTTTATTAATGACGTTAATATTTTAACATTGTCAGATAAAGAAAGAGCAGCTTTTCGAAATCAACATATAGGTTTTATTTACCAGTTCCATCATTTGATGATGGAGTTTAGCGCGCTTGAAAATGTTGCAATGCCCTTGTTGATTAGAGGAGACAAGCCTAAAGAAGCAATCGCTGAGGCATCTGAAGTATTAACGCAAGTTGGTTTGGCTCATCGTATTAATCACAGGCCAAGCGAATTATCTGGCGGTGAACGTCAACGCACAGCCATTGCTCGAGCATTAGTAACTAAGCCTTCGCTAATTTTAGCTGATGAACCAACAGGGAATTTAGACAGTGATACTGCAGAGCAAATATATCAGTTAATTCGCAGTTTGAACCAAAAGGTACAAACGAGTTTTGTTGTAGTAACTCATGATATTTCTTTAGCAATGCGTATGGACAGGCAATTGAAATTAGATCATGGCAAGTTAACACCTTTTGTTGACCAAAAATTGTTTGTTGAAAATGAAAGTTTGAGCAACTAAACGATGACTAATGAGACAAGTTCTAATAGCAGTGTTTGTAAAAACAGTGTTTCTAATAGCCATACTGTTAGCGAGAAAGCTAAACACTCAATATTTAAACCCTTGAGTATGTTTTTAGCGCTACGCTATGTTCGAAGTAGGCACGGTCATGGTTTTTCTACTTTTATTTCGGCTTCTTCTACTATTGGTATTGCACTAGGGGTTATGGTATTAATTGTTGCCTTGAGCACAATGAATGGCTTTGAGCGTGAATTAGCCCATAAATTATTATCTATTGTACCGCATGCAGAATTAATGTCTGTTGATAAACCTATCTCAAATTGGCCACTAAGTGTTAAAGCAATAGAAAAAAATCCTGAGGTACTTACTGCTGCGCCAGTGATTAATTTAACAGGAATGATGCAGTATAAAACACAATTAAAAGCCTTAGAGATTAGAGGGGTAGATGTTGATTTAGAAACGCTTGTTTCAGATATTGAAAATTATATTATTGAAGGGAGTTGGCAAGCCCTATCTAGTGAATCGATAGGAAACGGCATTATTATTGGGGCAGGGGTAGCGAAAAAATTATCGGTAAAGCTTGGCGATAAAGTACAAATATTACTGCCATCAACCAATAATTTAGAGTCAACTGACGATATAACAAAGCGTAATGTATTTTCAGCACCATTGAAACGTCAGGTTAATATTGTTGGTGTTTTTAAGTTTGGCGGTACTATAGATGAAACCCTTGCTTATATTTCACTAGCGCAAGCTGCTGAAATTAAGGGTTATCAAGAAAATGAAGCGCAAGGGATTCGATTAAAGTTAGATGATGTTTTTTCTGCTCCCAGCGTTGCTCGCTCTATTGCTTATAACTTTAATCATTATGTTTACATTATGGATTGGACTCGTACTCAAGGACATTTGTTTAATGATATACAAATGGTTCGTATGGTCATGTTTATTGTTTTGGTATTGGTTATTGCGGTTGCAAGTTTTAATATTGTTTCCACACTAATTATGGCGGTTAATGATAAAAAGGGTGATATTGCTATTCTCAAAACAATGGGAGCTAGTAGCAAGTTAATAATGTTGACCTTTATTTATCAAGGTCTGGTTAATGGTTTACTCGGTAGTGCTTTCGGTGGTTTTTTAGGTGTTGTTTTAGCGTTGAATCTTGCTAATATTGTTGCTTTTTTTGAAGGGTTATTGACATTAAAATTATTGTCAGCTGATGTATATTTTATCGATCATATTCCTAGTCAGTTGAATATGTCTGATGTATATGTCACTGTAATAGTTGCTATTATTATGTCTTTGCTAGCGACTATTTACCCTGCTTGGCGAGCTACAAAAATTGAACCAGCACAAGTGTTAGGGCAATTATAAATTCGTATCTATTCAATTACATCTTCGAGGTGAAAAATTACAAAAAAATGTAAGTATTCATGAACATCACCTTGTTTATCGGTTGGGTTATCTATTATTATAGGGTTACTTAATTTTATCATCTTAGAAACTTTGTTTTAAATGTCAGATATAAGCCAAAATTTTTCCTTAAGAGTCTATTACGAAGACACTGATGCAGGTGGAATTGTCTATTATGCCAACTATTTGAAGTTTTTTGAGCGTGCTCGTACCGAGTGGCTGAGAGAACTTGGTATTAATCAAGTAAAGTTTTTAGAACAAAACATTGGTTTTGTGGTCAGAAAGGTTGAAATGAACAATATTGCTTCGGCAAAGTTAGATGATTTACTTAATGTAAACTCAGCTATAACAACGCTAAAACGCGCTAGCTTGGTTTTTTATCAACAAATAACGAATCAAGCACAACAAGTAATATGTACTGCAACTGTACATATTGCCTGTATTAATTTTCATAGTAATGACTCTCAAAGAGCAAAACCTGTGGCTATTCCAGAATCTATATTAGGAGCGTTTAAACGTGTCTGCTGAATTTTCAATTTTTGAGCTTGTGTTAGAAGCCAGTTTACTGGTTAAGTTTGTTATGTTGGTATTGTTGGGTTTTTCTGTAGCTTGTTGGGCGATGATTTTTCAACGTAGGCAGGCGTTAAATTTAGCGAAACAGCAACTAAAAGATTTTGAAGATAAATTCTGGAGTGGTGCTGATTTAAGTAAACTTTATAGTGACATTTCAGCCAAAGACCAAGTTCAAGGTATTGAAAACCTATTTGTTGCAGGTTTTAAAGAATTTGCTCGTTTGCGCAAAAGCCATATTGATAGCCCGTCAATGATTGTTGATGGCACGCATCGTGCCATGCGTGTAGCATTATCGCGTGAAGTTGATGATTTAGAAACCCACTTACCATTTATGGCAACGGTAGGGTCTATTAGCCCTTATATTGGTTTATTCGGAACAGTATGGGGCATTATGAATTCATTTATAGGTTTAGGTTCAGTGCAACAAGCTACATTATCTATGGTAGCACCAGGTATTGCTGAAGCGCTTATTGCAACAGCAATGGGCTTGTTTGCAGCCATTCCTGCTGTAATGGCATTCAACCGTTTTAGTCATAAAGTTGAAAAACTTGAAAATAGCTATGGCAACTTTATGGACGAATTTTCCAGTATTTTGCAACGACAAACTGTTGCTCAGCAAGGGTAAATAAGAGCGTGATTTATGTATCAAAGAGTTAGGCGCCGAAAAGTTGCTGAAATAAATGTTGTTCCTTATATTGATGTTATGTTGGTGTTATTAATTATTTTTATGGTAACAGCACCGTTAATAACGCAAGGTGTAAAAGTTGATTTACCTCAAGGTGAAGCAGAGCCATTAGACAAAGATAGCAAGCCACCACTTGTTGCCTCTGTTGATGCACAAGGTCGATATTATATTACTTTAGGTGCGAACGACAAAGAGCCGTTATCTGCTGAGGAAGTGGCTACCTTGGTGAAAGCACATTTACTTGTAGAGCCTGATACTCCTGTTGTAGTTAATGGTGATGGTGCCGTTTCATATAATGCAGTTATTCAGTTAATGGTATTGTTGCAACAAGTTGCTGGTGTGCCTTCTGTGGGATTAATGACAGACTCGGTGGAGAAGTAAAGTGATGCAGAAGTACTATCGCACCACGTTTATTAAAGCTATTTGGCTAAGTGTTATTTTGCATATTGGTTTAATTGCCGTACTTTTTATGGGTGACTTTAGCAGTAAAACAAAGCCTAAGAAAAATACGTCTGTTGCTCAAGAAGTTAAGCCTATTGAGGCAACAATAGTTGATAGCGCTAAATTGCAAAAAGCCATTAATAAAATTAAAAAACAAAAAGCCGATGATAAAGCTGATGAAAAAAGGCGCATTGATAAAATAGAAAAACGTGCGAATGATGCTAAAAAGCGTAGAGCAAAAGAAGAAGCGCGTATCAAAAAACTAGAAAAACAGCGTAAAGTAAAGGAACAAGAGAAAAAAAGAGCAGACAAAGCCGCCAAAGAGTCTAAGGTAAAAGCCGCTAAAGCTGAAAAAATAAGAAAGCAAAAAGAACAAGAAAAGAAAAAAGCTGAAGATGCCGCGGCACAAGCGCGTTCAAAAAGGTTAGAAGCAGAAGCCGCAACGAAAAAAGCAGATGAACTTCGTAAAAAACAAGTAGAAGAGCGTAAGCGCAGAGAAAAAGCTGCTGCTGACAAAGCAGTGCAAGAAAAGTTGCTTGCAGATCAAATGGCTGTTGAAATGGCAACCCGTAATAAAGCACGTCAACAACAAATGATGTCTGAGGTTCAGCGTTTCGGTGCGCTTATAACAAGCGTTATTGATCAAAATATGATTAATGATCGTTCTACCATGGAAGGAAAGTCTTGTAAATTGATGATAAGTCTTGCACCATCAGGCTTTGTAACACAAGCAAGAGTTGTTAGTGGCGATGCTGTTGTATGTGAAGCAGGTAAAAGAGCGGTATATAAAGCAGGTACATTGCCCGTTTCAAAGGATCCTGAAATATTTAATAAAATGCGCAATATTAGCGTTACTGTGGAACCTGAATTTTAACTTTGTGTAAAGTAAAAATGCATTTGAAAACCTACTTTTTAAAATAAATATAGTGAATTAAAATAGAAGAAAATAATGAAAATTAAATTACTGCTTGGAATTTTTATAACCTTACTTTCCACCTCTGCTATAGCAACGCTTGAAATCGTGATCACTGGTGGTATTGACAGCGCACGTCCTATTGCCGTAGTACCTTTTCAATGGCGAGGGGCTGGTAAACTTCCAGAGCAAGTATCAAAGGTTATTAGTGATGACTTATTACGTAGTGGTAAGTTTAGTCCTATTAGTGAAAGAAAATTTCCACAGCGACCGACTTCAGCAACTAATATTGACTACAGTGCATGGGCAAATACAGGTGTAGAAGCGATTCTTACTGGAACAATTGAAGAAATTGCTATAGGGCAATATAGAGTTAGTTATCAATTGGTTGATGTTATTCGCGGTCAAATTACTGGCGGGCAAACATCTATGCTAAGTAATGGTGAACTTGTTCAAACACAAGATCATATTTTAAGTGAGAATAGTGCAAAAATAGGCACCGATCAATTTCGCCGTTACGCACACACTATAAGTAATGCAGTGTACGAGTCACTTACGGGTACTAAAGGGGCTTTTTTAACTCAAATAGCCTACGTTATTGTTCGTGATCAAGGAAACTTCCCTTATCAGTTAGCATTTGCAGATTATGATGGTTTTAATGAGCAGGTATTGTTAAGTTCTAATGAACCATTAATGTCACCAACATGGCACCCTGATGGTGAGCAATTGGCTTATGTTTCTTTTGAGAGCCGCCAAGCACAAATTCATACGATAAATATTTATACTGGACAACGTAATTTGGTTAGTTCATTTAATGGTATTAATAGTGCACCACGTTTTTCCCCTGATGGTACTAAAATGGCGATGGTTTTATCAAAAGATGGTAACCCAGATCTTTATATAATGACTTTGGCAACTAAGAAATTACGTAGAGTAACACGCAACAGAGCAATAGATACTGAGCCAAGTTGGACGCCGGATGGAAATTCTTTAATATTTAGTTCAGAACGGGGTGGTAAACCACAGCTATATCGCGTAAATTTAGTCGATGGAAAAGTTAGGAGACTAACTTTTAACGGAGAAATGAATTTAGGTGGCTCTATTAGTCCCGACGGTAAGCAATTGATCATGGTTAATAGAACACGCGGTCAATATCGTTTAGCAAAACAAGAAATGGATTCAGGTCTTTTTCAAGTGTTAACTAAAACCCGCTTAGATGAATCACCTAGTGTTTCTCCTAATGGGGGTATGATAATATATAGTACCTTACATAATAATAGACAGGTTCTAGGATTAGTCTCTGTTGATGGTCGTTTTAAAGCGCGTTTACCTGCCCTTGATGGACAAGTTAAAGCACCTGCTTGGTCACCATTTTTGTAAGCTATTTACTATTGTAAAAATAAAATGAAAAACTTTAACAATAACTTTAAATTATACTTTTGAAAAATAAGGAAAAAACATGCGTTTAAATAAAACTCTTAAGAATGTAGCTATTGCTTTACCACTTCTTGCATTAGCAGCTTGTAGCTCCAATGATGCATCAAACGATCAAGCCACAGTTGATACAAATACTGAAATTGCCCAACAAGAACAAGCAGCTGAAGAGGCTGTAAGAGTTCAAGCAGCTAAACGTGCTGCTGAAATTGAAGAACAAAAACGTCAAGAAATAGCTAAATTGCGCTCTGAGCATATTATTTATTTCGGTTTTGATGTTTCAACGGTAAGTGAAGAATTCTCAAACGTGTTGACAGCTCATGCAACATATTTAAATGCTAACTCAAATGTAAAAGTATTAATTGAAGGTCATGCCGATGAACGTGGTACGCCTGAGTACAACATTGCTTTAGGTGAACGTCGTGCTAAAGCGGTTGTTACTTACTTAGAAAATATGGGTGTATCTGCGGATCAATTATCTGTTGTTAGTTACGGCGAAGAAAAGCCAATGGTTAAAGATCGCTCTGAAGAAGCTTTCTCTAAAAACCGTCGTGCTGTAATTGTTTACTAAGAACCGAATATTAAACGTTGCATATAAAAACTGTAAATAAATAATATCGGAAAAAAAATGAAACTAACCCTTTCAAATAGAGCCGTTTTATTTGGTTATATTTTGACTGCTAGCACTTCTGTAGTGTTAGCAGCTCAAGCGCCAGTTATAGACGTAAGCTCAAGACCTATTACTAACCAAAATTCTGGCTCATTAACAGAACAGCTGGCTAGTGTTGAACGAAAACTTGATTCTCGTAATCAAGCTCAAGTTAATATTCAACGTCAACTTGATGATTTGCAAACGCAGGTTAACGAATTACGTGGTGTTACTGAGCTGCACACGCATCAACTATCCCAAGTGCTTGAAAGGCAGCGTGAGTTGTATCAAGAGCTTGATAGACGTGTTAGTGAAGCATTAAAGCCTACGGCACAAATGCCGAGTGCAATTGCAGTTAATTCATCAACTGTGTCTAAAGGTTACAGTAATAATCTAACTGAGAATGAAGCTTATGATAAAGTGCTTAATATGGTGCTTAAAGATAAGCGATATGAAGAAGCCATTCCTGAGTTTCGCAGTTTTAATCAAGCTTATCCAAATTCAACATATGCACCTAACTCTCATTATTGGTTAGGACAATTGTTGTTTAATAAGGGTAAATTAACTGAAGCTGAGCAAGAGTTTTCTCTTGTTGTTAAACAATTCAAAGACTCAAGCAAAAGACCTGATGCTTTGTTGAAGTTAGCTATGGTTGCACAGCAACAGAAAAATGCAAATAAAGCGAAACAATTATATCGTCAACTATTAACTGAATACCCAGATTCAACTTCAGCACAGTTAGCAAAGCCTCGTTTAGATAATTTAACTCAATAATTTTTTACTGTTTTTTTGATTTGTATTGTTGACAAAACTAGCGTTTTGCTTTGTTTTTAAGCAAACTATAAATAATAATAAAAAAAACTAAATTTGTTGTTGCACTAAATTTTATTATGAGTATCATATGCGGCGCGTTGAGGCACCAATCTTATCGCAATGTCGGCCGTTAGCTCAGTTGGTAGAGCAGTTGGCTTTTAACCAATTTGTCGAAGGTTCAAATCCTTCACGGCCGACCACTTTTATTATGGATTATATTGAGTTATATGCAAAGCCAAGGCTTTTAACCAGTTAATCCGAATAGGTCGAAAGTTGAAATTTTTCATAACCGACCACTTTTATTATGGATTATATTGAGTTATATGAAAGCCAAGGCTTTTAACCAGTTAATCCGAATAGGTC
>JADGDH010000293.1 GCA_016745015.1 Colwellia sp. | reverse complement strand
ACTAGGTTTAGATAGTGAAGGGATAATCGTTAAAATTAATAGCTTTATAAATCAACTTGATCTCGGCTTAATTTAGGTTTAACGGACTGGAGTTTGTTTCTCTACTTGGAGTATCAGTGGCGACAGCACTCAACAGAACCTTCAATAACACTAGCGTAACTCAAAATAGAAGAAACGAGCATTCAGTTTGCTTAAATAAACGCTGAAATAAGTGAAAGCATTCACATGATTTATTGGTGTGTAAAGGATACTAATTCCCTCAACTAATTCGAAACGACAACTGTTTCCATATTACTTACCGTTATTCATAAATGAGCGGACAAGAAATTGTGGGTGTCTGATATTTAATGTTTATTTGTTCATTTTAATACTTTATTTGTATTTTTAAGTACAACTCAACCAATGGGTTTATGAGTATCCTCTGTCAGGTTATTTTACAACGATAGATGGCTGTACTACCTCTATTATTTTATCAAGTTGAATTTATTGAAAATTTATTTGTTGGCATATTTTGTGCTCAATTAAGTGTAGCTCGTGATGAAGTATCACTTTTAAGATTAACCTTTCAAATTTTTTAAAAAGGAATATCAAATGACAAAAATAATTTCAGCTGTAATCGGATTTGCATTAATGTTGCCAAGCCTAAGTAATGCAACCTTAATAATACCAAGCACTGTTTCTGCAACAGGCAACTACTATAACAGTGAAAATTTAATTAATGATGGCATTATCCCTCGCGAAGGAACATCGTGGACTGCTGCATCAAATGTGTACTGGCGTGGCACATCACCAGTTTTTATGTTGGATTTTGGTGAGTTGTATAATATAAATGACGTATTGGTATCTGTTGATAATAATGATTACCTTACAATAGACTGGTCTATTGACTCATCATCTTGGTCAAATCTATTCACCATTGATCGCAGTTATGGTGAAATAAGTTGGGGAATGGATACTTTATCAACAGATATCCTTCATAGTGAATATGAAGCCTCTATTGATTTTTCTTCAGTGCAGGCTAGATATTTACGTATTAAAGCTACGGGTGGTGATAACAGTTATGCAATTGGTGAGTTTCAGGCATTTGGTAGTAAAGTTTCTAGCGTACCAGAGCCTTCAACACTTGCTATTTTTGCACTCGGAATAATTGCTTTAGTATCACGTAGGTTGAAGAAGTAAGTTTAGTTTTTAACATCCGACTAAAGACGAACATCAATTATAATGATTGGTGTTTTTTTATTTCTGGTGATTGGTAAGACGAATTAAATTAAGCTGTCAATACTCAGCAAAATAAACACATTATTTGTATAGTTGCTTTGTGGAAAAATTAGCATTTACAAGCGAAAGGCTAACGACAACTTGAAGCGGTTCTTAACCATAACTAACCCTTAAAGACTTCAATCCGCACAAAGGTATAAATTAAACTTAAAAAAGAGGAGGATATTAATCGTATTTCCTTTTTTAAAACCCTAGTTATTGAAATAACAGAACAAGCTACAGGTTTTCTACATCAA
>JADGDH010000149.1 GCA_016745015.1 Colwellia sp. | reverse complement strand
AAACCCTCAATTGAAAAACTCCGTTGGATTATGACACAGCTTCGTGATCCTGAAACTGGCTGTCCTTGGGATGTTAAACAAAACTTTGTCTCAATTACCGCTCATACCATTGAAGAAGCCTATGAAGTTGTTGATGCTATTGAACAAAATGATTTTTTTGAACTCAATAAAGAGCTAGGTGATTTATTATTCCAAGTGATTTTTTATAGTCAGCTTGGTCAAGAGCAACAATTGTTTGATTTTGACAGTGTTGTTGCTTCTATTTGTGAAAAGCTTATTCGTCGTCATCCTCATGTTTTTAGTGATGCTAATTTATGCACAGATGCGCAAATAAAAGCGAATTGGGAAAATGAGAAAGCTAAAGAACGCCAAACTAAGAACAAGCAGGAAAATATTAGCATTCTTGCTGATATTCCGAAGAATTTACCCGCGTTATCACAAGCGGCAAAAATTCAAAAACGTTGTTCTCATGTTGGCTTTGACTGGCATAATATTACTGATGTTTTTGAAAAAATTGAAGAAGAAGTACTTGAGGTTAAAGAAGAGTTAGAAGCTAAGGACGTTAACCAAGCCGCTTTAGGGGAAGAAATTGGAGACTTAATGTTTGCGGTAGTGAACTTATGTCGCCATGCTAAGCAAGATCCTGAAACTTTACTACGCAGAGCAAATCAAAAGTTCACAAAGCGTTTTCATGGTGTGGAAGCGCAAGTAAGTCAATCAGGGCAAAGTTTTGCTCAACATGATTTAGAACAATTAGAACAGTATTGGCAAAAGGTTAAAATACAAGAGAAGAACACATGACTAAACTTTTATTGTCAACCATTGCGTTAGGAAAACAGTTACAGGTTGAAAATAGCCACGTAACCATTGGTTTAACTAACCCTAAAAGTCCTAGTAACGTTGGTGCTGTTATGCGTGCAGCAGGTTGTTATAGTGTTGAACAAGTGTTGTACACTGGACAACGTTATGCAAATGCAGCAAAGTATAACGGTTCAAAGCAGGGTAGTTTAAAGCATAGTCATTTTAAACATAACACGGACACTAAAAATGCGCGTGATAAAATTCCACTAAAGGCAGCAGATAATTTTGAGAACATTGAATGTTTACGAGCTTTTTTGCCTGCTAATACTAAGGTTGTTTGTGTTGACTTAGTTGAAGGGGCAATACCTTTACCTCATTTTCAGCACCCAGATCAGGCGCTTTATATTTTTGGCCCTGAAGATGGCACTATTAGCCAAACAGTTATTAATAGTGCTGATGCAGTTGTTTATGTTCCTACTGTTGGTTGCATGAATTTGGCAGCATCAGTTAATGTTTTGTTATACGATAGGCTAGCTAAATCACTGGTTAATAAGAACCAAATAGAAAGTGATAATTTATTGATCAGAAAAAGTAGAGATACAAATAATAAAGTGAAAGTGAAATCTAAGGTTAATTTGGCAAATGGATTATAAATATGGGGCAAGTTGTGAACCAAAATCAGAAATCAATAGCACCGTCAAATATAGCTATCGATGAATGTCCTGTGCAAGTTTCTACTCGAAGTAAGGTAAAGGTTTTTTTATGGAAAGTTACTGGCGTTTTTTGCGTTGGTTTAGCTATATTAGGCGCTATATTGCCCATTTTACCTACGACTGTTTTTCTTATTATGGCTACGGCTTGTTTTGCTAAATCATCACCAAGAATGCAACGTAAATTACTCAACAATAAAGTATTTGGTCCACTTATACATGAGTGGCAACAGCATCGTAGTATTCCTAGAAAGGCTAAAAGAATTGCATTATTAACTATTATTCTTTCTGTAGTTTGGTCTGCCTACCTATTACAAAACATGATGCTAACACTATTGGTTATTTTGCTCATTATTGGGCCATTTATCTTTTTATGGCGGCTGCCAGAGAGCAAGTGACAGCCGTATAATAGGGTTGTTAAGGTTGCTAATTAAGAAAGTGCTTTAGTCACTAAAGAAGATAAATGTTCAGGTAATGATAGCTGTAATGCTATGTTATGGGCATCTTCAGACATTTTTTTCCAAGTTAATTGTACAATACGAATAATTTTAGCTTCATTATTTTGTTCAATATATTGAGCTGAAAACTCATCAAAATAATGCTCAAGAAAAACTAAACAAGCCACATCTTCTAGGGTTTGGCTGTCGTCATTAATTTTTACTTTACTCTTGTTTTTTTTGATGAGTTCTTTACTAATAATAACCGATGTTTGTTCTGCTTGTTCAGGCGTATAGCCGTGTTCAAGCATAATTTTGGCGGTAAGTTCGCCATGAAACTTTCCTAAAGCAATGCGCCACTGATAATATCCTGCTTTGCCTTGCTTAAATTCATCGCGTTTTAAATGCCAACGCTTAATATGCTGAGCGCGAACGGCTATTTGTAATAACTCACTTGCTTGTGGCCAATGCTGCATTAAACAAGTTGTCATTCGTTGACCGTATAGCAATTCTTTAGGGTGCTGTTCATTGTTTGATAAAGTGATATTGGTATCTTGGCGGTTAATATCATCAATAGCGAATAAAACACTTTCTAATTTATTTTTCATAACTTACCTACATATAAAATTATGTCGTTATTATAGCGATTAAAGTACAACAAAAAAATGGCTGTTTTTTATTTTGACGTAACAGTTGTTATTGTCGTGAGTCTTGATTTTAAGTATAATGTTTTCCCGTCCTGCTTTATTAATTTTTAGCCTGTATTTTAGTTACTTCTCAATTAGAATAGTCAACTGAAATAAGTGCCAATAACGGCAAATTATAACTAAAAATCATAAAGCAAAAAAAATTCTGTATTTCCCTTACATCGGTGTAGACATGACAACTAGATATATTTTTGTGACTGGCGGCGTGGTTTCGTCTCTTGGTAAAGGTATTGCCGCAGCATCACTGGCAGCAATTCTTGAAGCGCGTGGTTTAAAAGTTACCATGCTAAAACTTGATCCGTATATTAACGTTGATCCAGGTACCATGAGCCCAATACAGCATGGTGAGGTTTTTGTTACCGAAGATGGCGCAGAAACTGATCTTGATTTAGGTCATTATGAGCGTTTCATTCGTACCAAAATGACTAAACGTAATAACTTTACTTCAGGTCGAATTTACCAAGATGTTTTAGCACGAGAACGTAAGGGTGAATTTTTAGGCGCAACCATTCAGGTTATCCCTCATATTACTAATGATATTAAGCGTCGTGTTATTGAAGGTGCTGAAGGTTACGATATCGCTATGGTAGAAGTAGGTGGTACGGTTGGTGATATGGAATCACAACCATTCTTAGAGGCTATTCGTCAATTGGCATTAGAAGTAGGTCGTGATCGCGCTATGTTTATGCACCTTACGCTAGTGCCATATTTAGCCGCAGCAGGTGAAATTAAAACTAAACCAACACAACATTCTGTAAAAGATTTACGTTCTATTGGTATTTTGCCTGACATTTTAGTGTGTCGATCAGACCGTGCTATCCCTAATGCCGAACGCGCTAAAATAGCATTATTCACTAATGTTGAAGAAAAAGCTGTAGTGTCAATGCGTGACGTTGACAGCATTTATAAAATCCCTGCGCTATTAAAAGCACAAGGCACTGATGAAATTGTTGTTAAACGTTTTGGTTTAGATGTTCCTGAAGCTGACTTAACTGAATGGGAAGAAGTGCTTTACCATGAAGCTAATCCTAAGGGGGAAGTAAATATTGGTATGGTTGGTAAATACACCGAGTTACCAGATGCATACAAATCAGTAAATGAAGCATTAAAACATGCAGGGCTTAAAAACCAAATAACAGTGAATATAAAATATGTTGATTCGCAAGACTTAGAAGTTAAAGGGGTTGAAATTTTATCCGAACTTGATGCGATATTAGTACCAGGTGGTTTTGGTGAACGTGGCGTTGAAGGTAAAATTTTAGCGGCACAATATGCGCGTGAAAACAAAGTGCCTTATCTAGGGATTTGTTTAGGTATGCAAGTTGCTTTAATTGAATTTGCCCGTAATGTTGCTGGTTTAACTGATGCACATAGTACTGAATTTAATAGTGAAACACCTTATCCTGTGGTTGGTTTGATTAGTGAATGGCTAGATGAAGAAGGTCAAGTGGAATACCGAAATGAACAATCAGATCTAGGTGGAACCATGCGTTTAGGTTCACAATTATGTCATTTAGTGAAAGGTACTAAGGCTTTCGATGTATATGGTAGTGAAAAAATTCATGAGAGACACCGCCATCGTTTTGAGGTAAATAATAATTATCGTGAACAATTAAGCAAAGCAGGCTTAGTGTTTTCGGGCTTATCTTCGGATAAAAGTTTAGTTGAGGTGATTGAAATAGTTGATCATCCATGGTTTATTGCGGGTCAATTTCATCCAGAGTTTAATTCAACTCCACGTGATGGGCACCCGTTATTTGAAAGCTTTGTTGCAGCCGCTTTTGAACTGAAAAAAAGTTAAGTAGAGCACTATCAAGGCCGCAAAATTAAAAATTAACTTTATTGCTCAATATTTTGTTTGAGCGTCATAAAAATTAGTAGGAATAATAATGTCAAATATTAATAAAATCATTGCTCGTGAAATTATGGATTCTCGTGGTAACCCAACTGTTGAAGCTGATGTATATTTAGAATCAGGTGCATGGGGTCGCGCAGCAGCTCCTTCTGGCGCATCTACAGGTTCACGTGAAGCATTAGAATTACGCGATGGCGATAAATCACGTTATTTAGGTAAAGGGGTTTTAAAAGCCGTTGCTGCAATAAACGATAATATTGCTCCTGCGTTAATTGGTCAAGATTCAATACAGCAAGCGAAAGTTGATCAAATTATGATCGACTTAGATGGCACAGAAAATAAAGAAAAATTTGGTGCTAATGCAATTTTAGCTGTTTCTTTAGCAGTAGCAAAAGCGGCTGCAAATACTAAAAATGTTCAATTATTTGAGCATATTGCTGACTTAAATGGTACTTCAGGTGTTTATTCTTTACCATTACCAATGATGAACATCATCAATGGTGGTGAGCATGCTGATAATAATGTTGATATCCAAGAATTTATGATTCAACCTGTAGGTGCTGATAGTTTCAAAGAAGCTTTACGTATGGGTGCTGAGATTTTTCACGCACTAAAAAAAGTATTATCTTCAAAAGGCTTAAATACAGCCGTTGGTGATGAAGGTGGTTTTGCACCTGATTTAGCATCAAACGCTGATGCCTTAGCAGTAATTAAAGAAGCTATTTCAGCTGCGGGTTATGAATTAGGTAAAGACGTTACGTTAGCAATGGACTGTGCTGCCTCTGAGTTCTATGATGCAGACAAAGGTATTTACGATCTTAAAGGTGAAGGCAAGCAATTTACAGCTAACGAATTCTCTGATTTCTTAGCAAGCTTATGTGAGCAATATCCAATAGTTTCAATTGAGGATGGCTTAGACGAGTCAGATTGGGATGGATTTAAATACCAAACTGATTTATTAGGTGATAAAGTTCAAATCGTAGGCGATGATTTATTTGTAACCAATACTAAAATTTTAACGCGAGGTATTGAGCAAGGTATTGGCAACTCTATTTTAATCAAATTTAACCAAATCGGCTCGTTAACTGAGACTTTAGCTGCTATTAAAATGGCTAAAGATGCTGGTTTTACCGCTGTTATCTCTCATCGTTCAGGTGAAACGGAAGATGCAACTATTGCTGATTTAGCGGTAGGAACAGCAGCTGGTCAAATTAAAACGGGCTCTTTATGTCGTTCTGATCGAGTTTCTAAGTACAATCAATTATTACGTATTGAAGAGTTTTTAGGTGATAAAGCTATTTTTAATGGTTTATCTGAAGTTAAAGGTCAGTAA
>JADGDH010000148.1:1655-5871 GCA_016745015.1 Colwellia sp. | reverse complement strand
TTGCTTACGATACTGACTTGGCGTTATATTTTTACAACGTTTAAAGCTGTGACTAAAGTTAGCACCATCACTAAACCCTAAACGTTCAGCAACCTCTTCTAGGTGAATAGGTTGCAACAATAATTCCTCAGCAATGCCAATACGGACATCATCACGCACTTGTCGCCAACTCGTTTGCTCTTTTTTTAATTGCCTATGCAGGGTTCTAGTAGTACGAGTTAAATACTGAGCAATGTCTTTCATTGCGGCTGCCATACCTAAATGTACTAAAGCATCTTTAACCTGCTTAGCAATAGGCTTCCAGTTATGCTTTTGTTGTAAAAGTTGACTACATTGTTCTTCACAAACTCTAGCGGTAGCTTCATTCGCTTTTTTCAGCGGAAGATCCAATTGTGTTGCCTTTCCTGAAAACCCATTAAAATTTGCGTTAAAATAAACTTTACCGCCCCGCTTTTTTTCTATACTTTTTAATGAAATATCACAAGGCAAAGGCATAGAAAGCTGTAATTTAAGGGAAGAATTTATACTTTCTGACACTTCTTGCTGAATTGTATTGGCGCCCCATATATCTCTAGTTAAAACGAGTAAGCCTAAGTCTCCTGGAATATCACATGAAAACTCTAATGATAAATCATCATGATGATCTGTTAACTTTATTTCTGAAAAAGCATAGGTTAGATCCAAGTAACGTAAACCTAATGCAATTGCTTTTCTAAAGCTACTACTGGCTAAAAGTGCATACCCCATAATGCCATAGCTCGTAATATGATAACGACTACCTAACTCCATTCCCACTTTGAATGGATTACTAGTGTGATTCATTAAATTTTTTAAAATATGTAACTCTTGTCTGTCTTCAACAAAGCGCTCATGATCAATCAAATCAGAATGTACCAAACCAGAACCTTGCAATAACTTATCTTCTGCAACACCTAATTCAGCACCATAAGCAATAATTATTTGTACGCTGATAATGTTGCGAATCGCCATAATAAATAAAAGCCTGTCTTAAAATCACAAATATACGTCCATTTAAACCATAGATCAACTAAGTATAATTACCTATACTAATGATATAAATTAATTCTTTTACTGCCCTTTATACTCATTTCATCACTGCATTCAATGTACAGTAACAATAAAGAGCAACAATCATAATAATTAAGCATAATAACTAAGGTGCGCTATGAACCAAACTAAAAGAAACCCTTCCGTTGTCATTATTGGTGCTGGCATGACGGGTATTTTAATGACCATTAAACTGCGTAAAGCAGGTATTACTGACATTGTTGTACTTGAGAAAAAAGATTGCGTTGGCGGTACTTGGCGCGAAAACACATATCCTGGTGCAGCGTGTGATGTTCCTTCTCACATGTATACTTATTCGTTTGAACCTAACCCAAGGTGGAGTCGATTTTTTGCTAAAGGCCCAGAGATAAAAGAATATTTTGAACACGTTGCCGATAAATATGATGTAAAACCATACATACGTTTTAATGAAGCAGTAACCGATGCACGATATGACCATGGCAAGTGGACCGTTAAAACCAACCAAGATCAAACATACATAGCCGATTTTATTGTTTGTGCAACGGGTATTCTACATCATCCTAAATTTCCAGAAATTCCGGGCATAGAAAAATTTAAAGGAGCAATGTTTCATACCGCACAGTGGGATCATGATGTTGAAATTTCTGCATCAACTCGCGTGGGTGTAATAGGTACAGGTTCAACAGCAGCGCAAGCAATACCAGAATTAATAAATACTGGTGCAAAAGTGTCTGTTTTTCAACGTACACCACAATGGTTAATGCACATACCCGATTTCGCATTTTCAACCACCATGAAAAAACTGATGACTCGATATCCTAGTGTCACCAAACTTCATCGAAATGTAGGTAAATTTTTTCTAGAGCATTTTTTTACCAAGGCGGTAACAGGGAATTTTTTACAAAAGCACTTACTCAATTTTTTATGTAATGCCAACCTAAAATTAAGCGTTAAAGATAAAGCATTACGAAAAAAACTAACACCTGACTACCAAGTAGGCTGTAAGCGCGTAATAATTAATACAACCTTTTACAAAGGTATTCAAAAGCCCAATGCAGAACTGATTACCGATGGTATTGAACGTATTACTGAAACGGGCATAATAACAAAAGACGGTAAACACCATGAGCTAGACGTATTAGTATTATCTACTGGCTTTAATCCTTTTAACTTTATGCGCCCTATGAACTTAATCGGCCGTAATAACCTGCATATTGATAAAGCATGGGAACATAAAATTAAAGCTTATCGCTCAATGATGTTAACTGACTACCCTAACTTCTTTTTAATGCTTGGCCCTAATACACCTATTGGTAACTTTTCTGTTATTGCCATGAGTGAAGTACAGGGTGACTATGTGGTAAAAATGATTGATAAATGGCGGACACGAGAGTTTGATGAATTTGAAGCTAAACAAAGTGCCATTGATGACTTTAATGCCTATATCAAAAAAGGGTTAACGGGTACAAGTTGGGTGGGTGGGTGTCAAAGTTGGTATTTAGACGCTGATGGCGATCCCATACTATGGCCATATACCTGGCAACGATGGGTTGATGAAATGAAAGAGCCGCAAATGGAACACATTAATACTATTCTACATAAAAATTCGGATGAATAAATAGTATGTTGAATACAAATAAGAAAACAATATTTATTACGGGTGCAGCTTCTGGTATTGGTTTAGCGGCAGCTTATCACTTTTATAGAATGGGCTATATGGTTGGTATGGCTGATGTAAATATTTCGTTATTAGAAGAAGTGACTACACAATGGCACAACAATAATTTTCGATTATATTCAGTCGATGTTAGTGACTTTTTACAAGTTACCACAGCGGTTACCGCATTTTGCGCTGAACATAACAACAAATTATCGGTATTACTCAATAACGCAGGCATACTAGAAATAGGCGCTTTTCAAGATATATCTAATGAACAGCATCAGCAAACTTTAAAGGTAAATGTTATCGGTGTCGTCAATGTATCCCAAGCCGCTTTTCCTTTTTTAAAAAATAATAGTCAAAGTACCATTATTAATATGTCATCTGCGAGTAGTGATTATGGCGTGCCTGAATTAGCCAGTTATTCTGCCAGTAAATTTGCCGTAAAAGCACTAACCGAAGCGCTAGAGCTTGAGTGGCGTAAATTTGGTATTAGCGTTTGTGACGTAATGCCTCCTTTTGTCGCAACCAACATGGTTAACTTACAAAAAAAATCGGCAAAAGTGATGGATCGTTTAGGTGTTAATTTAACAGCAGAAGAAGTGGTTGCTGTTATTGACAAACAAGTAAAATCGCCTAAAACTCATAGAACCGTTAGCTTATTTTATTGTGCTCTGCATTCATTAAGTAATGTTTCCCCTGCATTGATTAATCGACTTGTTATGAAGTTTTTAAGTCGAAAGTAAAACCAACTATTTTAAATTAAAAGATAAAGTCATGAAAGACAGTGAACTACAAAGCGAACAATTAGAAAATAAACAATTACGAGTAGCAAAACTGCTGTCATTTATGCCACCATTGCATAAGCTTCCCCCTAAACTATTCAGATTATTATTTTTAATGATGGATCGCACCATGGGACTGAAAAAAATCAAATTACCTCAAGTAACTGATTTTAAAATTCCCGTAAGTACTGCTACTGATATTCATACCAAAAACAGCAGTGAAACTCACATCGATATTCGTGCCTATTACCCAAAAAAAAACACTCCCCCTAAAAAAACACTGGTGTATTTTCATGGTGGCGGTTGCGTGATTGGCAGTATTAATACTCATGATCACTTTTGTCGATATTTAGCTAAGCATGGTGAAATGAACATTATTTCTGTCGGGTATAGATTAGCGCCAGAATATAAATATCCAACCCCCATTTGTGATGCTATTGAAGCGTGGAATTGGATTAATGAACATCATAAATTACTTAATATTGAACCAAACAACATCGGTGTTGGCGGTGACAGTGCAGGAGGGTATTTAGCCTGCTTAATCGGCTTAAAATCGCTACACAAAACCCTACCTGTGCAGGCTAATATAAAGCCTAAATTTCAATTTTTATTGTACCCCATGTTAGATCTACAAGGGTTAACAGAATCTTATCGTACTTTTAATAAAAATTTAATATTAACACGCGATTTGATGGATTATTTCAGTGGAAATTATTTACAT
>JADGDH010000148.1:0-1555 GCA_016745015.1 Colwellia sp. | reverse complement strand
TCAGCCATTTTTTCAATTTCAGCTAAATACTCTGCTTTAACAATAGCTTTGTTATTATCAAAGTTTACTAAAAGGTGTTTTGTTTTTTGTTCTTCAGTAAATACAGTACAACCTCTTTCATCTACTTTATCAACTACAGGTGTATTAGCACAGCGGTCGTCATTATCTAACACACCGTCTTTATCTGCATCTTTCACCGCAACAGCTGCAACAACTGGAGTCACGGAAGCAGCTACTGGAGCAGCTTTAACAGGTGAAGTTTGTTGTTTTACTGGAGACGACTTGCTTTCACCGCCAAAAAAGTAAACAAAGCCAACACGAACACTGCTGTCTTTAAAATGGTCAGAAAATTGATAATGCCCTTTGCCTTCAATATAAAGAGCAGCACGTTCACTAAGGTAGTGTCTATAGCCTGCACCTAAATCTAATGAAGCTTTGGTGTTAACAATATCTAAGTAATCAATACCACCAAGTAAATAAAAGTTTTTTTGGGTTGGGAAATATAAAGCATCGATAACGGCAGATGAAGCATCAGGTTCACTAAATCCATTATTTTCTTTAACTAAGTTAATATTGCTATAAGAAAATCTAAATTCAGTTGATTCAGTTAAACGATAACCTAACTCACCACCAAAACCAGAACCGTGATCAACATTCGAATTAGGGTTTGCTGTCATTAAACGATCGTTATCGGTGTTTATGTATAGCATATGAGCACCGCCATACACTTTACCAACAAGATCTTGCGCTGTAGGTTGCTCACTAGCGAAGGCTGTTGTTAATAGCATAGGCGAGGTTAAAAGTATTGTTTTTAAACTAATTAGTTTATTCATAGAGTGAATTCCCTTTTAAAAAATTATAAGTATGTTGTTTCAGCGCATTTTAACAGTATAGTGAAGCGACTGTCGCTAAAAAGTGGCGGTTAAGTGACTATTTTAAGAAAAATATTTTCTATGACATTAAAATAAGAAGTTTTTAGTTGTACATTTTAAGATTTAATCAAAATAGCATTAAGCCATTTTTCTTGTCTATCTGGACGATTATCTTCGGTGATCCATGTTGACCCTATTTCAGTAAATGGAATTGAATCAATTAATTTACTTAATCGTTCTTCATTCATATCAGTAAACATTCGACCATCCTTTTCTCGCTGTGAATAACCGTATTTAAATGAAACATACCATATACCAGAGCTTTTAAGTGATGTAGCTAATTTACTTAATGTCTCAGGTAAGTCAGTTTCAGGTACATGCAATAAGGAAGCGCAACACCAAATAGCATCATATTGTTCAATAACAGTAACATCTTCAAACAAAGCTAATTTAACATCTAGGCCAGTATAGTTAGATGCGCGTGCTACCAATTCAGAACTAGCATCAAAAGCATCAACTTGATAACCCATATCGATAAAGGCTTTAGAGTCACGACCAGAGCCACAACCTGCATCAAGAATTAGCGAATTAGGTTGTATATTCTTAGTAAAACGCTGATAGATATTAGTCATATCAACGTTTACAGTGCCAGTGAAAAATTCATCTGCATTATTTTGGTAAAA
>JADGDH010000147.1:3280-6000 GCA_016745015.1 Colwellia sp. | reverse complement strand
ATGAAGAAAGTATAAATAAATAGATAGTAAAATATGGCATACAGGAGATAGCTATGATCTTAGAAAAACATGACTTACACCACGAATTTCCAGAATTTAATGACGAAATTCACCATTTAAAAATGAATGATAATCATTTTGCACGTTTGTTTACTGATTACCATGAAGTCGACCAAGAAGTGCATCGGATAGAGCAAGGGGTAGAAAATACAAGTGATGAATATTTAGAACAGAAAAAGAAAGAACGCTTACAATTAAAAGATGAACTATTTGTTATGCTTAAAAAGGTAGAATTACCAGCATAAGCAACACGTTAGACTATTATATAAAAAAGTAATAGGTTAGCTTTTCTTAATTACATATAAATAAGGTTTTTTGTCAACTTGCTTAGCAATAAGCTCATGCTCCATGAAATGACAAAAACTAGGTATATCACGAGTGGTAGATGGATCATCGCACTTTATCAGCAATGTTTCACCACTCGCAATTTTTCGCATGTTTAATCGAACCATCATTACAGGCTCAGGGCAGCGTAAGCCCATGGCATCTAAGAAGTGATTCGTTTGCTGAAAAATTTCGCTTAGCATGATTTTAATTTAATAGAATTGATTTTATAATGGCTATTATACCCAAACCGCATCAATTTACGAATTTTAGGTTGTTTTGTATTAAATCTCAATCACTTGAAACTCGCAACTTAAGATGCTTTGGGTATATACTTATAAGGATTAAATATGTTTTGGGAAAGTAGGTATTAATGCTGGCTAGTTTAGTGAAAAAGACAATATTAACACTAGCAATTATTAGTTATAGCTCAAATCTATTAGCTAGCAAACCATTAAAGTTAACAGTAGACAAAACTCAACAACAAAACTTCGTTAAAGCAGAAAAGCTGGCCTATAAAAGCAACTCTGCTCAATATCAAGTACTTTACAATCAGCTTCACTACTACTCTTTACAGCCTTATTTAGATCAAAAACGCTTATTACATAAAATGCGTTTATCTGATGCGAGTGAAATATCACAATTTTTAGAAAAATATCAAGGATCACCGCTTGATTGGCCATTACGTAAAAAGTGGTTGAATTATCTGTCAACGAAAAAACAAGGTTTGTTATTCTTAAAGGCATATAAGCCTACTTCAAACGCTAAATTAGTATGCCACCAGTTACGTTTTAGTTTATTATCTGGCTTACCTGAAAGTGTCATTCTCCCACAGGTGACTAAATTATGGGTGGTTGGCAAGTCTCAAGATAAAGCCTGTGATCCTTTGTTTGAACGTTGGGGTAAAGCGGGTTACCGGACGAATGATGTCATCTGGCAGCGTATTAGTTTAGCTGCGGATGGTGGAAAGCATACATTAATTCCTTATTTGACCAAGTTATTACCACCAGAGCAGCAATACTTAGGAAGTTTATGGCATAAAGTTAGACGAGACCCTTCCATAGTTAGTAAGTTAAAACATTTTCCTAATAATTCAGTAAGAGAAACAGAAATATTAGCTTATGGCTTAAAAAGGCTTGTATGGCGTTATCCTGATACTGCAATTCGTAGTTATAATAAAGCCAAACAAAAATTTGTTTTTACTCAAGAACAGCAACAACAGATCACTGAAAAATTTGCTTTGGCTTTATCTGCAAAAAATCATCATGCGGCACAATTGTGGTTAGATAAACTCGATTTTAATTTATTGAGTAAAAACATGCTGCAATGGCGTTTATCGCAGGCGTTGAAACAGGAAGACTGGCAACGGTTGATTGTTGAATTAAAGCAACTGCCTAAAGAGCATAAAGATAACTTAAAGTGGAAATATTGGTATGCACGGGCGTTAATTGCAACTGATGTTGATAAGCGAGGGCGGTTTTTATTACAACAGCTAGCTAATGAACGGCATTATTATGGGTTTTTAGCGGCAAGCTACTTAAAAATCCCCGTGAACTTACAACATAAACCGCTTGAATTTACTTTGAGAGAAAAGCGTAAGGTTATTGATTATCCGGCAGCAAAAAGGGCTTTTGAGTTTCACTCTTTAGGGCGCTATCGACAAGCACGATCAGAGTGGAACTATTTACTTACTCAATTAAATAATCGTGAAAAGTTGATTGCAGCAAAAGTAGCCAATGAAAACCAATGGTTTGACAGAACTATTTTTACGTTGGCTAATGTTGGTTATTTAAATGATATCAATTTACGCTTCCCTAAAGCTTTTGATAAGGAAATAAATCATTATGCTTCAGCACAAAAAATAGCTCCCTCTTGGGCGTTTGCCATTGCTAGAAGAGAAAGCTCTTTTATGCAAGATGCTCGCTCCCCTGTTGGTGCAAAAGGTTTAATGCAATTAATGCCTAATACGGCTAAAAATTTAGTTGCATCGAAAAAGAAGGGAAAAATTAATAGTAAATACTTATTGAACGCAGATAATAATATTCAGCTAGGTACAAAATACTTAAGAATTCTGCTAGATAAGAGTAAGGGTAATCAGGTGCTTGCTACAGCTTCATACAATGCTGGCCCTTATAGAGTTAGAACGTGGATTAAAAATATTAAAGCAATTCCAGCAGATATTTGGATTGAAACAATTCCCTATAAAGAAACCCGAAACTATGTCAAAAGTGTTTTAGCCTATCAAGAAATTTATCAACATAAACCTGGGCAGGTTAGTCAACTTTTTGAAGAGGTTATAAATATGAGCATAGGAGATTAATTTGTTTTATTTTCAT
>JADGDH010000147.1:0-3180 GCA_016745015.1 Colwellia sp. | reverse complement strand
ATGACGGCAAGCCATTTGTAAAAAACTGAACAACTTGAAACAATAGCTACAGGGGCTTTAGCTTGATAATAAAAGGGCGTGCTCGTGCTACTATATTGAAAAAATTATGGGAAGGCTTATGAGCACATTAACTAGCAAGCTAAAAAAAGAGTATTCAGCACACATTGAATGTTTACAGAAACGCACAAAGCAAGCGTTGTTATGTGACAATATTGAAGGTGTTGTGATTCATTCAGGACAAGAAATAAAAGCTTTTCTTGACGATAATACTTACCCATTTAGGGTGAATCCTCATTTTAAACATTGGCTACCTTTAATTGATATACCTAATTGCTGGCTTATCGTAAATGGCGAAGATAAACCAACACTAGTTTATTATCAACCAGTTGATTTTTGGCATAAAGTTATACCATTGAATGAAAGTTATTGGGGTGATTTTTTTAATATAAAAGTGTTAACTCAAGCGAGTGACGTTGATAAATTACTCCCTTATGATAAAAAAGACTTTGCTTATATTGGCAGTCATATTGAAGTGGCTAAAGCGCTAGGTTTTGAAGAGATCAATCCCGAACCATTACTTAACTATTTTCATTATCATCGTGCCTACAAAACGGCTTATGAACAAGTTTGTTTGCGCCAGTCAAATGCTTTGGCAGTTAAGGCACATATAGCAGCAAAAGAAGTATTTCTAAATGGTGGTACAGAATACAACATTCAAAATGCTTACCTGAGCGCAATAGGCTATACGACCGATGAAACTCCTTATGGCAATATTGTAGCGTTAAATAAGAATTGCTCTGTTTTGCACTATATGGCTTTAGATAAAACAACGCCAAAATCTCATAAATCATTTTTAATTGATGCAGGCGCAAACTTTAATGGTTATGCTGCGGATATCACGCGTACATACTCTTTCAAACAAGATAAATTTGCTGATTTGATAACACGCATGAACCAATTGATGTTAAATGCAGTTAATGGTTTGAAACCTGGTATTAGTTATGTGGATTTGCATATAGCCACCTATAAAGAAATTGCGAAAGTATTAGTTGAATTTGATTTTATTAAGGTTAGTGCTGATACTGCGGTTGAGTCGGGCATTGTTAGTGCATTTTTCCCTCATGGTTTAGGTCACCATCTGGGTTTGCAAGTTCATGATATGGGAGGATTTATGGCTGATGAGCGTGGCACTTACATTAATGCACCAGATAATCATCCTTTTTTACGTACCTCAAGAATAATTGAAGCTGGGCAAGTTTTTACTATAGAGCCAGGACTATATTTTATTGATTCGTTACTGCAAGCATTAAAAGACTCAGCTAAAAGTGACCAAGTTAACTGGCAAAAAGTAGATGAAATGCGTGATTTTGGTGGTATTCGTATTGAAGATAATATAATTGTTCATCAGTCACATAATGAAAATATAACTCGAGATTTGGGGTTAGATTAATCATTCATAATTACTATCAGTGACAAAACGTTAGATGAAAAAATTACCAATGACAAAGCCTTATAAAATAGCGGCTAACAAAATTGAACATGAAACTATTGTTAATCGTAGTCGCTTTATCTGTTACCTATCCCCATGTGTTAGTATTGAAGAGGCAAAAGCACAAGTTAAGCAATGCCAACTTGAACACCCACAAGCGAGTCATCATTGTTATGCTTTTTTAACAAAAGCGGCAGATAATAGCTTGGGTTATGGCTATTCTGATGATGGAGAGCCAAGTGGTACAGCAGGTAAACCTATGTTAGCTCTTTTACAAGGGGGTGGCATCGGGCAAGTTTGTGCCATAGTGGTTCGATATTTTGGGGGAACTAAGTTAGGCACTGGAGGGTTGCAACGAGCTTATGGGGATAGTGTTCGCCAAGCATTGGTATTTTTACAGTCTAAAACTAAAATAGCGATGGCGACAAAAACCTTAGCGTGTCAATATAGCCAAGTTGATGATGTGTTACATATAATTAGCCAAGTAGGAGGGCAAGTTGTTGAACAAGAGTATTTACAACATGTGCAATTTAAGCTTCTGTTACCACAAGCTAAATTAGTGTTGATTGAACAGAAGTTGCAAACACTATCTGCAGGAAAGTTAAGTTTAATTGCCTATGACGATTTGTAGGTTAGAATTTATTCTGACTATACAGTAATAAATAAAATAGCGATGCAAAAAATAAAACGTGCAATATAAAAATATTATCCGAATTTTAGGTTTGTTAGTGGCACTGCTAAGTGTCACCATGCTGCCGCCAGCTTTAGTGTCTATGATCTATCGTGATGGCGGTGGCGTACCTTTTTTAATGGCATTTTTATGGTGTTTATTTACTGGTTTTTTAGCTTGGTACCCCTACCGAGATGAAAAAACAGATTTAAGAGCTCGAGAAGGTTTTTTAATTGTGGTGCTATTTTGGTTAGTACTTGCGAGCTTCTCTTCTATTCCTTTTATCTTATTAGAGGCACCGTCATTCTCAGTGACTGATGCTTTTTTTGAATCCTTTTCAGGTTTAACCACCACAGGCGCGACAATTTTAAATAATATTGAAGGGCTTCCCCACGCTATGTTGTGGTATCGACAGCAGCTACAGTGGTTAGGTGGTATGGGTATTATTGTTTTAGCTGTTGCAGTACTGCCTATGTTAGGTATTGGTGGTATGCAGTTATATCGAGCAGAAACACCGGGCCCAGTAAAAGACTCAAAGATGACGCCGAGAATAGCTGATACAGCTAAGCACCTATGGTATATCTATTTATCATTAACCATTGCTTGTGCTACAGCCTATTGGTTGGCAGGAATGTCAGGTTTTGATGCTATTTGTCATTCTTTTTCAACCATCGCTATCGGTGGGTTTTCTACTCATGATGCCAGTATGGGCTACTTCAATAGTTCAACTATCAACCTAGTTTGTGTTTTTTTCTTGGTGATTGCAGGGGTTAATTTCGCTTTGCATTATGCGGTAGTACAAAGTAAATCCCTTGCAAACTATTTTTATGATCCAGAATTTAAAGCTTTTATTGCTATTCAAGTTGTACTAACGCTTATTTGTTTTACCGTATTGATAACATCAGGTACTTATCAAAATGCGGATGAAGCGCTCGAGCAGGCGTTATTTCAGTCAGTTTCAATAAGTACCACTGCTGGCTTTGCAACCACTTCATTTGCAGATTGGCCAACGCTATTGCCT
>JADGDH010000026.1:4320-31402 GCA_016745015.1 Colwellia sp. | reverse complement strand
TCTGATTGAACAATTTTTTTACCTTGTTTTGTCAAGCCAAATAAATTATTTTGACTTAACCAACCAATATTGTCGCGTTGATCTTTTACTTTTAACCAGCTAGTTCGCTTAACTAATATTTCAACTGACTCACCTTTTTCAATCACATTTAATATCGGATAACCAATACCTGGCCCTGAATGCAATTCAATATAAGACACATCTATTTGTAACTTTATCGGTTTATCGTCAGCTAAAGCACTTGTAGCAAAAACAATTAAACTGAAAAAAAATAAAGCTAGCAGTAAAAATTTAGCGTTAAGCATTGTTAATTTTCCTGATAAAAAGGAGTGTTGTAATATTGGCCGCCAATATCTAACCATTCACTAATAAGCTTTAGCTCATGATCTGATAATCTACTGTCATGGCTACCACCATTAAACAATTGAAAAAAATCAAGACTAGAGCGCGCACCGTTAGTTGATAAAATAGCCTCAACAGGAATATTAATTAATACAGGGATAGGGTTACCTTCAACATCTAATAATAATTCACCATTAACATCTAATTGATAAATAACATTACCATTTTCATCAAGTTGTTCAATACGTCTATCAACTAACACACCTTCTATAATTTCTTGTTCAACATCATTGAAAAAAAGCTCTCTATAACTGGTTAAATGGTCAGGTTGATCAGTAGAAGCAGTAGCAGAAAGGTCAAGTTGCCCATCAGGTACTTGTGTTAAATTATTACTATCAAATAAGCTATGACACGACGTACAAGTATTATCGGCAATTAATTCAGCCGTATCTGCATCAAATCTTTGCCTTGTTAATTGCCATAATGGTTGAATGTGTTCAATATAATTAATTTGAATACGACAATAAGCAGTCCAATTATCAAAACAATCACTTCCTGTTGGTTTTTGAGTTTCAAGTGAGCTATAAGCATAATTAACACTTGGGTTAATGGCTGATACTATTGGATTTGTCCAGATATCATCATAAACAATATCGGCTGACAATTGTGCTAAACCATTTACCATAGCATCAGCTTCAGCCATAGTTTGCCCTTGCTGTGGAATAATATTTATACTTGCATTAGGAAATGATACTCCGCCAGTTGCACCGTTATTTATGCTTGGCGCTTGAGCGGCTATTCGCCCATGAGGTAATTCACTATTTCGTTCATGGCAACCATGACACTCTAACGTTTCTCCTGCCTTTAGTGTAATCCATTGACGATGTCTACCACCTATACGTTGCCCATTCACATTTAAAACGCTTAATGCAACAGGTACATTAGCAGGTACTTTCACCTTAACTGAACCGTCAGGCTGAATAGGAGTATAGCCCATAATCTCTCGCATCAATTGGTTTCTACTACGACCAAAATCTGTATTTTTAACACGCCTTACTTCATTTGGGGGCATAGGGACACCACGAACAACACGTAAAAACCTCGCCGTTAAGTTGGCCGCAGGTGTTAAACTAGGATCACTTAAACGCGCAATTCCCCCACTAATATCTTCACCATCAAAATCATAAACGCTACGGATATGAATAGTGGCAGCTTGTTGGTTAGCAAGTTCAGCGTCAAGACCTGTTGAAAAAGTTTTATCTCCAATATACTCATACGTTAGTGAAGATGCCTGCATCACCATCGCCTCAGAAACCATTGTTCCTTCAGCTACTTTAGCTACTAACTTCTGCGTATTCTCTTTAGCATTATATAACCATAATTCATTCCAAGGCGGGGCAGTAACCACTCCCTCTTGTGCTAATTCATCCGCCGTTAATTGACCACATGCTTTAACCTCGCTATCAACAACCACTCGGCATAAATCCCAACTAAGTAAAAACCGCTCGCTATCATCAGGGAGTGGATATAAATAATTTAAATAACCTGATGTGGATATTTGTGTCGAAAAGTTAAAATTAAAAATGTCAGAGGAAAACAAATCAGTTTGTGCATTGCCTTGTATACTTGAGCCATCAACAAGTTGATCGTTATCAATAAAATCATTAAGGTTTACTATTACTGGTCTCTTTTGATAAACATCACCATTATTTGAAGCTAATAACAGCAAAATATCACCATTAGGCATTTGCTGTGGTTTAATAAATTCAATATTTTCATTTTCACCATCAATCATCAGTTGATGTGAATGCCAGCCATAAACTAATTGGTTATCCGTACCGTCTGGGTTCATAATATATAAGTTAATTTTATCATTGCCGCCCATAGTGTCCCAACGGCTATATAAAATCCGACCGTCTTGAAGTACAAGAGGATAAAAGTCATGACTCATATTAAAAGTTACTTGCTTTATATTTGAGCCATCAGCATTCATAACATGCAGGTTTAACGCTGCATCATTACCACGCTCATTACGTGCAGTATACTGAGGCTTACCTTCATCAAGTAAAATAGCTCGGGATAAACGTTGACGAGTAGAGGCAAAAATAATACGACCATCAGGTAAAAATGATGCCATTAAATCATCACCTTGCTCGGCAGTATTATCACTAATAATAAGTCGTTCTAATTGTTTAGTGGCCAACTGATAATGCCAAATATTCCACGTTGGTTGTTCATTTTCATCTGCATTTTCAATTTCTGGTGCTCGAATTGAAATAAGAAATTGTTGGCCATCATTAGATACCGATAAATCGCGAATATCTATACGTTCATCTTGTGTAACGGCTTCAGTTTGAGTGAAAGAAAACAGATCTGCAGAGATATTGATACTAGGTGAATCAGCAAACGCATTGTTTTTAACAATAAGCCGTGCCCCCGGATTAAATATCATCGGATTACGTGCTGAGAATGTCGCCTGCTCAACTGTATTTTCTTCAGTACTGGTGTTTACATCTCTTTCGATGAAAACAACAGGGTACTCTACTAATACAGGATCAGTTTTCTCATCAGATTTTACCGTGTCCGTACCACAACTCGAAAGCAACAACACAGCAACTGTTAGTTTCTTAATTGATAGAGGTTTTGTCTGGTTCAATTTAACACTAACCTCTATCATCAATTTATTTAACCAAGACACTTCAAAAAAACCCTTATAATTAATTTAACGTATTTTTATGCTATTTTAATGATGAATACAATCATGTCTCTAAATGGAGACGTTAAGTGTTTTTGATGTTACCCACTGATATTTATAAATTTTTTTTACAAATTAACATTTAAAATATATTTAATAAAATAATCTGTTGCCATATAGTGACAGTGACAATACACAATAAAACCTTTAATTCTTACTAAACAAACACTTACATGGTTGGCACAGTAGATGCTAACTAGAACTACTTACTAGAACATAGCGTGCTATTAAAATAAATAGCCGCATAACAACATAGGACAAGCGGTTTAACATGAACTCATATTATATACACTGCACACCAATAAAGTGTCAAGATTTTTTACAGTCAAATCAAGCCAATCACAAGATAAACATAAAAAAATCACAAAATGAACACTAACAAACAAGATTTGCTCATTTCGTGAACATTATATACACTCCACAATACAAAAGTGTCAATTATTTTTACAGCTCTATTGATTGATAAGATATTAACCTTATAATTATCTTATTTATATTGCTATTCACATCTTCAAGGAGGCTGTATGAGGGTGTTTTTTCAACCGAGTACAAGAATACATTTGCAGAACAAGTCCCTATCACAGTTGATGATATGTTTTTGTTTTTTCATCATAACTTATATCGCTACGGTAGAAGCGAGCTCGCTTGAGCAAGCAAAGCGCTTGCACGACCGTATTGTTGGTACACCTGCATCAGCAGAAGTACTCAATGAGATGGTGGCGTTACTCAATAACGGGCAAACCATTGAAGCAGCATACAAAGCAATGGAATCACCTCATTTTTATACCACCACATTAAAACTTTTTGCAACGCCTTGGACAAATGAAGAGCAGGATATTTTTGCTCCTTTAAATGACTACAGTGCCACTGTTATTGGTATTGTTAGAGATGATGTTGATTTTAGAGAAATTTTACAAGGTGATATTACTTATATTGGTAAAGAAGATCTGGGGTTACCTAATTACAGCAAAAATAGTAATGCTCACTATCAAGCTTTAGAAGATAACTTTATTGATTTAGCTGATGAGCTAGTAAGCAGTGCACAATCTAGCTTAAATGGCTTACCTAGTAGCGCCACTGCAGGAGTGTTAACTAGCAGAGCCGCCGCTAAAGCATTTTTTTACCTTGGTACCAATCGAGCAATGCTGCGTTTTACCTTTATGAATCATATGTGTACTGATTTAGAGCCCTTAAAAGATAACACCTTACCACCTGATCGTATTAGACAAGATATTAGCCGTAGCCCTGGTGGTGACAGTAGAATATTTTTAAATAACTGTTTAGGTTGTCATAGCGGTATGGATCCACTTGCGCAAGCATTTGCTTATTATGATTATCAATTTGATGTAAATACCGACCCTAACGCAGAAAACGGGGCTATTAATTACAATGCTAGTGGCAATATTGATCCAATAACGAATACCCGAGTAAAAGCAAAATATCACATTAACGCTACTCATTTTCCTTTTGGTTTTATCACTGAAAACGATCAGTGGCAAAACTACTGGCGCGAAGGTATTAATCAAAAACTTGGTTGGGATTCTTCTCTTTCTGGCAAAGGTGCTGGCATGAAGTCTTTTGGCCAAGAATTAGCAAATAGCCAAGCCTTTGCTCAATGTCAGGTAAAAAAAGTATTTAAAACCGTTTGTTTGCGCGATGCAGAAACTAATACCGATTTAATGAAAATCAATAATATTACTGAATCATTTAAACAAAATAGTTATCAACTTAAGCGTGTATTCGCTGAAGTTGGTGCCTATTGTATGGGAGAATAATGATGTCTTTATTTTCTTTTTTTAAATACTTCTCACCAAGAAAAACTAGCTTTATTATTACGGTCATTTTTTCAAGCTTAATAGTAACCGCCTGTGGCGACTCAGAGGTAAAAAGTCAACCTCCTGCACCAACAGAAAATAACAACTCAGAATATACAGGTCCAGCGCCAAAAACAGAAGATATTCAAAAATTTAAAACGGCGCTTTGGGATAATATGTCAACCTCTGACAAATGCGGCGCTTGTCATATTGAAGGAAACCAAGCCCCCTACTTTGCCAGTAGAAATGACGTAAATGATGCCTATGCAGCAACTAACCCACTAGTCAATCTAACCAAGCCTCAAAATTCTCGCTTGGTTGAAAAAGTAAGCAGTGGCCATAATTGCTGGCTTAATAGCGATCAAGCCTGCGCAGAAACCATGCAACAATGGATAAAGTTATGGGCTGATGACAGGGTTAGTGTTGCCAATACTATTGAATTAAAACCACCTATTATTCGTGAGCCAGGCAGTAGTAAAAATTTTCCTGCTGATAGTTCATTATTTACTAATCATGTTCATCCGTTAGTAATCCAATACTGTTCAACCTGTCATAGTGAAGCGGCAAATTCAGCACAATCACCTTTTTTTGCTGATGAAAATGTAAGCAAAGCCTATCAAGCAGCTCAAGGTGTTATAAATTTAGAAAACCCTGAAAAATCTAGATTAGTTATTCGTTTAAGCAGCGAATTTCATAATTGCTGGAGCGATTGCCAAGCAAATAGCAATGAAATGCAAGCCGCTATTCAATCGTTTAGTGATGAAGTACTTGTTGATGTGATAGCACCAGAAATGGTGGTATCAAAATCTTTACGACTTACTGATGGTTTAGTCGCCTCAAGCGGTGGTAGATTCGAATCAGATATTATTGCTCTATACCAATTTAAAACAGGCGAAGGCAATACCGCCTATGATACTTCAGGTATTTCTCCTGCAGCTAATTTAACTTTAACAGGCGATATAGAATGGCTAGGCAGTTGGGGGTTGTCTTTTAATAATGGTAAAGCCCAAACAAGTACAGCTAACAGCAAGAAATTACATAATTTAATAACCTCTACAGGTGAGTTTTCAGTGGAAGCATGGATTACTCCCAGCAATGTTGTGCAAGAAGGACCTGCTAGAATTATTAGTTACTCTGCTGGTGACAGTGATCGCAACTTTACTTTAGGCCAAAGTCAGTATAACTATGACTTTATGCTACGCAGTGAAAGTAGTTCAAGTAATGGCGAGCCCGCATTAAGCACCCCCGACAATGCTGAAGTGTTACAAGCAACCTTACAGCATGTTGTAATAACCTTTACTGCAAGTGAAGGAAGAAAAATATATGTAAACGGTAAACTTATTGATATCCCTGATGAGAGCATTTCACCTATTGCCTCATGGGATGATAGTTTTGCTTTAATTTTAGGTAGAGAAGCATCCAACAATCATATTTGGCAAGGAAATATTCGCTTACTTGCTATTTATAACCGTGCCTTAGCGCAAACACAAATATCTCAGAATTACGATGTTGGTGTTGGTGAAAAATTCTTTTTACTCTTTTCTATTAGTGAATTAGTTGAACTAAGTAACACTTATATATTATTTGAGGTCAGTCAGTACGATAATTACAGTTATCTGTTTAGTAATGCCAACATTGTTAATTTAGACAATAAAACTTTTGATGAAGATCTTATTTTACAAAAAATGCGTATAGGATTAAACGGCAAAGAAAGTCCTTTAGGGCAAGCGTATGCCAATATGGATTTAACTATTGGCAGTAAACAAGATATTTCAGCTCCTGTATCAATTTCACCCTTAGGGACGATTATAGGCTTAGAAAAAGGCGCAAGTAATGATGAATTTTTCTTAACCTTTGAACAGCTCGGTCAGCACAGTAACGTAGTTATTCCAGCAACTTTTACTCCACAAACAGAAATACCAGCTAATGCAGATAGCGCAAAGATAGGAATTAGAAATTTTGCTGAAATTAATGCTAGCATGAGCGTGTTAACAGGTGTAGAACAAAATAACAGCAAGGTATTTGATACTTATCAGCTTGTTAAGCAACAATTACCTACCCTTGAAAATATAGAAACCTTTATTTCAGCACAGCAGATGGGGATATCACAACTAGCCATTGCTTATTGTGATTCAGCCATTGAGAATACGGCCTTACGTACTGCGTGGTTTCCTAATGTTGATTTTAGTCAAGCACCTAGCAGTGCTTTAGACACCGCAGGTAGAGCAAATTTATTAAACCCTTTACTCGCACAATTAATGCCATTAAATGTAGCGACACAGCCAGATAAAACTCTAGTTTATCAAGAGTTAAACAGCCTCATCACGACGCTTTCAGTGTGTAACACTAATTGCGATGCAGTACAAACAAAAACTATCGCAAAATCAAGTTGTGCGGCAGTACTTGCCAGTGCAGTAATGCTTATACAGTAACTGTACTTGTTAAGAGCGTAAGGAAAGTAATATGAGTAGATTTATAAACAAAGCAAAACATTTTCATCCCAACAGCCCTTTACTTTATGGCGATCATAAAAAGCCAATGACACGGCGCGATTTTATCTCCGCAGGTTTGCGCACTGGTGGTCATGTTGTTGCAGGAGCCTCTTTATTAAGTTTATTTGCAAATCCGAATAGTGCACAAGCGGCTCTTTCTAGTGATTTAGAAACTTTACGAGACAGTTGTGGTATTAGTGTTCAAGGTGCAGGGAAAATTCCTTTCATTAGTTTCGACCTTGCTGGTGGAGCTAATATTTCAGGCTCTAATGTATTAGTAGGTGGTTTAGGAGGACAGCAAGATTTTCTGTCAACAGCAGGTTATAATAAACTTGGCTTGCCTGGTGATATGTCACCCGCAATAGCTAATCCAAATGCACAGCAATCTGATTTCATTAACACCGATTTAGGCTTAGCTTTCCATTCTGACTCTGCATTTTTACGCGGTATATTAGAAAAAGTATCACCACAAACCGCAGCAAATATTAATGGTGCCGTTATTCCTAACCGCTCAGATAATGATACTAGTAATAATCCACACAACCCTATGTATGCTATTGCTGCAGCTGGTGCCAATGGCTCTTTAATGCCATTGGCTGGCTCAAGAAACACTGATTCTGGCGGTAACTCTATGGCGCCTGCACGTTTTATAGATCTTAGTAAGCGACCAACAAAGATAGATCGCCCTACTGATGTAACTGGCTTAGTTGATGTTGGCGACTTGTTTGAATTACTTTCACAAAGCGATGCTGTCGCAGTAATGGAAAGCATTCAACGTATTAGTGCGCAAAAAATGTCACAAGTAAATAGCCAAGTTACCCGTGATGATGTCATTAAAGACATGATGAATTGTGGTTATGTAAAAAGCGCTGATTTAGCTGATCGTTTTGGCAACCCTGCGACTTTAGACCCCTTACTTGATGTAGATATTGTTGGCCCTGGCGGTATTTTTACCTTAGCAGAATTTGACAGCGAACGAGAGTTTCAAAAAACAGCCTCTATTATGAAGCTGGTCGTTAATGGCTTCTCTGGGGCTGGCACAGTAACTATGGGAGGTTTTGATTATCATACGGGTGATAGAGCAACAGGAGAATTAAGAGATTTACGCGCTGGTCGTTGTATGGGGGCTTGTTTAGAATATGCTGCTAGGCGCAATCAACCTATCATGATGTATGTTTTTAGTGATGGCTCACTTTCCAGTAATGGCCGTATTGATGATTCGATAAATGGTCGAGGCAAAGGTGAATGGACAAGTGATAATTCATCTACTGGCGCAGCATTTTTTCTTGTTTATAACCCCACGGGTAAACCACAGTTAATGGGCGCAACACCAGAACAAAATGCTATACATCAACAAATTGGTTATATGAGAGCCGACGCTTCAGTTGAAACCGCCTCAGCGCCCTCAGCCAACAATGTTAATTTATTAGTCGAAACTGTATTATTAAATTACATGGCATTGCACGGCGAACAGAATAATTTTTCTGCACTTGTACCTGGCCAAGGACTTGGTAATAGCACTATGCTTGATTCATTAACCGCGTTTCAACCTATTCTTTAAGGCTTTACTATTGTAATCCTTTGGAATAATGCAAGCGCCGTTGGTTATCAATAATAATGGCTTCAAATTCAGGTAATTTATTAATCAGTGCTAAGCCCTCTATTAAACCTTTAACAAACACAGTTGTTGATAATGCATCAACATAGGTGGGGTTTTTACCAATAACAGAAACACTCACTACTTTTCGTACTGAATCTCCTGTTTTAGGATTAATAATATGGTGATAGCGTATGCCATCTTCAATAAAGTAGCGTTCATAGTCACCCGATGTAGAAATAGCTTCATTTTCAAGTGGAATATGAACAGCCGTTTTATGCTCAGTTCTTGGGTGTTTAATACCCACTAACCATGGGCGGCCATTTCTATCTCCCAATAAACCAGTATCACCACCAGCACTCACTAAAGCATGATTAATCCCTGCTTTTTTAAGCAAACTTAAGCAGCGCTTAACCGCATATCCTTTGGCAATCCCCCCTAAATCAATCTTAATACCTTGATGATTAAAATGTACCGTCGATTGCTCTTTGTTCAACGTAATAGCCGTGTAATTAATTGCAGGTAACGCTTTTAATATTGATGATTGAGTAGGACGTGTTTTTTCTCGATAATTATATTGATAGCCAATTGAAGCATAGGTTATATCAAAGGCACCATCGCTAATTTTTGCAATGTGTTGCGCTGTGTTAAGTAAATTAAACAACTCTACTGATATTGACACGGCTTTGTTTGCTGCCTCACGATTAATTAAGCTAAGTTCACTTTGCTCTTTATAAGGGCTCATTTGCTGATCAATACGAAACATTTCCTGTTCAACCGATTTAATCAATGCTTGAGCTCGTTCATTATGGCTTGTATCAAGTTCACTACCAGAGACATCAAGGCTATTCGTTTGTTCATCTAGCCAAAACTCAACGTGAGACATAGTTCCCATCACTTTAAAACTGTGTTTAAACCATTGAGCATTTGCAACGAAGGGTAAACAAAGAAATAAAAAAGCGACTTTTAACTTTATCACTTGCCTCATATTGTTTACTCCTTTATTTATGTTTTATACCAGTTGAATTAAGGAATCATAGCCAAACAGCTTCAAAGTGCTTGAGTATACTAACTAAACTAGCAATGCTTGCAACTCAGCTAAGGAATTAACAATTGTTTTAGGTTGGTATTTATCTAATGTCTCACTATCATGAACACCAAAGGTAACCCCAATACTATCAATACCTGCTGCTTGTGCCATTTTTAAATCATGGCTAGTATCGCCAATCATTATTGCCTCATGCGGGGCAATAACTAACTCAGCTAAAATGCTATTTAACATTTCTGGATCAGGTTTTGACGGCATTTCTCCTGCGCAGCGTGTGGTATGAAAATAATCATTAGTGTTGCTCACCGCTAACACTCTATTCAACCCTTCTCGACCCTTGCCTGTTGCTACAGCTAGTAGTTTATTTTTTTGTTTTAACTGTGTAAGTAAATTCACTGCATTATCAAATAAAGGTGTTGGTGTTGTGTCAGCTTCTAAATATTCATATTTATATTGCACTAACATGGCATCAATTTGATCTATGGTAATGTCAACAAACAATTCTTGCAGTGCTACCGTTAAGCTTAAGCCAATAATTTGCTTTACTTCTTCATTTGGTGGTATTGATAAACCAACTGTTTTAGCTGCTGATTGCATAGATGATACAATACGATCAACAGAATCCATTAAGGTGCCATCCCAGTCAAAGATAACTAACTTATAATGCTTCATACTTCTCTTCTACATTGTTAAATGAACTTTAGTACGTTAATTATTCTCTTACTAATTTAGTTAGTAATCGTTCTAAACTAGGTTCAAGCGGTGCTTCTATTTTTAAACGTTCTAGGGTGTTAGGGTGAGTAAACTCAATACTAGCTGCATGTAAAAACAAACGCTTTAAACCTTTGTTTTTCATTTCTGCGTCAAAGTCTTCATGACCATATTTAGCATCCATAGCAATTGAATGGCCACTCACTTGGCAATGAACTCGTATTTGATGTGTTCTACCTGTTACAGGAAAAGCACGAACTAAAGTTGCACCACGATAACGTTCTAACACTCTAAAGCGGGTTTCAGATTCTTTACCGTTGATATTATCAACTACCACCACACGCTCACCTGATTTAAGATCATTCTTCTTTAAAGCTTCTGTTACGCGCGTCAATTTAGTTGGCCAGTGACCTTTTACTAAAGCATGATAAAATTTTTGTACTTTTTTATTACGTAATTGTTCATGTAAATGACGTAGTGCTGAACGTTTTTTAGCAACAACTAAGCAGCCTGAAGTATCCCTATCAAGTCGATGAACTAGCTCTAGCATACGCGCATCAGGACGTAATGCTCTAAGCGCCTCAATTAAACCAAAACTCAACCCGCTACCACCATGCACAGCCATACCTGACGGTTTGTTAATTACTATTAACCTGTCATCTTCAAACAATATTTGCTTTTCAAGGTTAGCCACAATAGTTAAACCCGTTGATACATTCTCTGTTTTTTCCGATACACGGATTGGTGCTATACGTACAATGTCATTAACGAGTAATTTATAAACAGGTTTAATACGTTTTTTATTTACCCGTATTTCGCCTTTACGCAGTAAGCGGTATAAATGACTTTTTGGTACACCTTTTAATGTTCTTAACAAAAAATTATCAATACGTTGACCTGAATCTTCATTATCAATAGTAATAAATCGTACTTTAGGTTTCTCGCCATCTTGATTTTTTGGATCGTTTGATTTTTGCATTTCTGTTTCTTATTTTTGTGATTCTTATTTTAGTGGCTTTTGTGACATGGATTGACGTTTATTTGACATCGATTCTTTCATTCTACTCAGTTTACCATACTTTTTTTACTGCCTTTTGACATTTAATCTGTTTTTTTATTGGCTTATCATAGTTTATAAGGGATAATGATTAGGTTAATGCTTAATAAATGTTATTTACTAGATTCTCTGCCAAGCTGCATGCTAGGTAAAAAAATTGTCATACAGTAAATAAATGAGTATTAAACTTTAGAAGCTTTAAAGAGAGACGTAAGAGGCAAACTGCGGCCACATTAATATGCATTATCTTGTTATATTAGGTAACTGACACATTAATAGTACGGCCTATTGTATTACTAACGCGTGTAACTTGTTAGAAAAAGCATAAACAGTTTTTATCCTTAAAATTGATATTAGCCCTACTCCATAAAGTAATTTATTTAAATTAACTTTCTTTGCAGAAGTAATTTTTCATCTAACAAGTAAATGCGCCACAAAAAAGTGTAAAAAGTCGCTAGGCAAAATTGTTCTTGTTAAAACCTGCAAGTAAGTACGCACAGCACACTCGCTGAGCACATAAAGAACAATAACGCTATGATTTTAAATGAATTATAGCGAATTAGAAACAATCAGAATTTATAACAGCTTAACGTGGTTTGAAGACACGCTAAAAATGACACCCGTGAGGTTGACAATATGCTGTTACATCAATACAGATTGCACTGCTTTGTGTACTAAGCATTTAGTGTGTTGTGACTACAAATGAGTCACACAAACTATGAAACGCATGTTAATAAACGCTACCCAATCAGAAGAATTGCGCGTAGCACTCGTTGATGGACAAAAGCTTTACGATTTAGATATCGAAAGTCCTGGTCATGAACAAAAAAAATCAAATATCTACAAAGCTAAAATCACTCGCATTGAACCTTCATTAGAAGCCGCCTTTGTTGACTATGGCGCAGATCGCCATGGCTTCTTGCCAATGAAAGAAATTGCCCGCGAATATTTCCCTAAGGGTTATACATTTCAAGGTCGTCCAAGCATTAAAGACGTATTGCGTGAAGGCCAAGAAGTTATTGTTCAAATAGATAAAGAAGAGCGCGGCCAAAAGGGTGCGGCGTTAACAACCTTTATTAGTCTTGCTGGTAGCTACTTAGTATTAATGCCAAACAACCCGCGTGCTGGCGGCATTTCTCGCCGCATTGAAGGTGATGAGCGAACTGATTTAAAAGCCTCTCTTAGTAAGTTAGATTTACCAAAAGGCATGGGATTAATTGTTCGTACCGCTGGTGTTGGTAAGGCTTACGAAGAATTAGAATGGGATTTAAATGTATTATTACATCACTGGAAAGCAATCAGTGATGCAGCGGAGAGTCGCAAAGCTCCATTTTTGATTCATCAAGAAACAAACCTTATTTTACGTGCTATTCGAGATTATTTACGTCGCGACATTGGCGAAGTATTGATTGATCGCCCAAAAACATTCGAGAGCGTTAAAAAGCACATTGAAGTAGTTCGTCCTGATTTTTTAAGTAAAATTAAGCTTTATACTAGTGACGTACCTTTATTCACGCATTATCAAATAGAAACACAAATTGAAACTGCTTTCCAACGTGAGGTACGTTTACCTTCTGGTGGTTCAATTGTCATTGACCCAACAGAAGCAATGACTTCTATCGATATCAACTCCGCTCGTGCAACTAAAGGAAGTGATATTGAAGAAACTGCGTTTAATACTAACTTAGAAGCAGCAGAAGAAGTAGCTCGTCAGTTACGCCTACGTGATTTAGGTGGTTTGGTTGTTATTGATTTCATCGACATGACACCCGTTCGTCACCAACGTGAAGTTGAAAACCGCATGCGTGACTCAGTTCATCAAGACAGAGCGCGTATTCAGTTAGGCCGTATTTCACGTTTTGGCTTACTTGAAATGTCTCGTCAGCGTTTACGTCCCTCAATTGGTGAAACTAGTCAAGGTGTTTGCCCTCGCTGTAGTGGTACTGGACAAGTACGTGGTGTTGAATCCCTTGCCTTATCTATACTTCGTTTAATGGAAGAAGAAGCCATTAAAGATAATACTCTGCACGTGCAAGCACAAGTACCTGTACCTGTAGCAACCTATTTGTTAAATGAAAAACGTCGTTCAGTAATGCACATTGAAAAGCATCATGGTGTACGTGTTTTAATCATCCCTAATCCTCATATGGATACACCGCAATACGAAGTGTTGCGCGTTAAAAATGATGAAACAGTTGCGAGCGCAAGTTATGATATTTCGATAAAGCAGGCTGAGATCGAAGCAGCTAAAATGCCAAAATTTGATAAAGACGCCGTTAAACGTGATGAACCTATAATCCAAGCGATGGGTCAAGGTATGGCTGCACCTAAAGTGGCTCCAGTTAGCGAACCAACTAACTCCCCAGAGCTGAAACAAGCAACACACGCTAAAGATAAACCAACGGGATTATTTGCTTGGTTAAAAGGGTTATTTAGCTCTGAAGAAATTGTTGAAGAAGAAAAAGCACCCGAGAATAAACCTAAGCCTCAAGTGAATAGAGGTCAACAACGAAACCGCCAAGGTCAACGGCGTGGTAATTCACGTAATAACCGTGGAGGAAATCGAAATGATGTGCGTAACAATAATCAAAGTGCTAAAGCAAATGATAAAAACAGCACTACGCGTAATGATACCAACAAGCAAACTCCTAAAGCAAAAAGACAAAACCGTAAACCTGAACATGACAAAAATAAACAGGTTAAAGAAGATGTTGTGACTGAGCGTCGCCAACGTAGAACTAACCGTAAAAAAGTACGTGTTAACAAAGCAAAAATTGAGCAAGAGGTGGTTACTAATATAAAAACTGAAGAAAAAACAAATAACTCTGAGACTCTAGCTACAAACACAACCACTGAAGTTATTAGTACAGAGAAATCAGTAGATATTAGTGAACAAGGCACTACTCAAGAGAATGCGGCTAACAAAGAAGAGCGTTCACGCAATAGACGCTCTCCAAGACATTTGCGCTCTAATGGACAGCGTAGACGTCGCGAGAAAAAACCTGAAGATACTGTTCAAGAGTCAACTATTGATACGATAGAAGAAAGTAAACAAGCTATCGAAGCTCGTTATCCTGAAGCAGAAGCAGTAAAAGCTGTAGAAGCTAATACCGAGATACCTGCCGTAGCATCTGAAACGCCTAAAATTTCAGAAGAAGTGCAACAAAACCTGCCTTTTAATGATGCTGGCGTTGAAAAAGCACAAGTAGTAGAAGCAATTGTTACTGAAAGCTCTGCAAAAGGCTTTAATGAAAGTGAAGCTATTATAGCTGTAGTTGAATCTGTTCAAACAGAGTCAAAGCAAGCGGAACCTAATCCAGTAAATGAAAGCATTAACACTGTTGAGCCTGTTCAGGAAACTATTGAACTGGAAAAATTAGAAGTTAATAAAAATACTGTTAGTGACGTTGCTGCAACTCAGACAGTTGAAGAAGATAGAAGCAAAGCTTTAGCTGAAAGTGAAGCTCCTATACAAGCAGATACAATAGTAGAAGCTGAAAAAGAAATGAAGCAAGAAAAATCAGCATCTAAACCTAAAGTGAAAAAAGCAGCTCCTAAAGCCGCTAAAAAATCACCTAAGAAAGATAAAAAATTAGCACGACAAGTGAAAAAAGCTAATCGTTTATCTGGTCATGCTTCTTCACCAATGACAAAAACTGAAACTATTACTACCATTAACGAGATTCCCACTAGCTTTATAGCTAATGAAGATCGTATAGCACATCAAACTTCAGGTCGCAGTGCTGTGTCATCAGATGCAATTAGTAGAAGTTCTGCGGCAGCGACAAACCCTACTTTATAAGCTTTAAAGTATTTAAAGACTTTAAGTAAACAAAAAGCCAGTTGTAATAATAACAACTGGCTTTTTTATGCTGAATGGTCTGATATAACACACCTACTTTAATTTCTTTTCCCAGAAAAGTGCATGACCTAATGTTGGATCAAGCTCATATCCTGAAAAACCTAATTTTTTATAAGCATTTTTTGCGACTACATTACCTTGTAAAACCTCTAAGGTTAATTTACAACAGCCTCGTTCAATAGCAATTTTTTCTACTTCAGCAAACATTTTTAAGCTAATACCCAAACCTCTAAATTTTGCCAATACACCACAGTCATGAATATTTATTAAAGGTTTACAACTAAATGTCGAAAAACCTTCAATGCAATTAATAATACCCGCAGGTTCACCATCAACATAACAAAGCACAGTAAAAAAATCTTTACGCTTAGCTAAAGTTACTACAAGGTTTTTCCGTACATTTTCAGATAAAGCTTCTCCTCCGCCCATAGGTTCGAGCGCATAAGCATTTAATAACATAATTAAATCTTTAGAATGCTGCTCATTATTATAATCTGCTTTAATTAAATCAATTGTCATATCTATCTCTTTATATGGAATCTTGGATTCAAAGAATAATACCTGTAATAAAAGTGCACTATAGGCTAGATATCTATAAAATCAAGCACATCTCAACATTTAAAGTAAAATTATAATTTATTGCTTTTTCAACACTAGTCTCCCTGCTAGAATAACGACAATTATATTTATCTCATACAGCTTAAACACAATTTTTTTGTATGAATTTTACGGAAATTTTAGTAATGCGTACTAGCCAATATTTACTGTCCACCTTAAAAGAAACGCCTTCCAGTGCAGAGGTGATTAGTCATCAACTAATGCTACGTGCAGGGCTTGTTCGAAATCTTGCCTCTGGCTTATATACATGGTTACCAACCGGTTTGCGTGTATTAAAAAAAGTAGAAAATATTGTTCGGGAAGAAATGCACCGTGCTGGCGCAAATGAAATATTAATGCCAATGGTTCAACCTGCTGACTTATGGGAAGAGTCGGGGCGCTGGGATGACTATGGTCCTGAGTTATTACGATTAAATGATCGACATAAGCGCCCTTTTGTTTTAGGCCCAACACATGAAGAAGTAATCACAAAGCTTGTCGCTAACGAGCTTAGTAGTTATAAGCAGCTACCGTTATCATTATTTCAAATTCAATCTAAATTTCGTGATGAAATCCGTCCTCGTTTCGGTGTCATGCGTGGTCGTGAATTTTTAATGAAAGATGCTTATTCTTTTCATTTAGAGCAAGACTGTTTAGAAAAAACCTATCAAACTATGTTCTATGCTTATTGCCGAATATTTGATCGTTTAGGTTTAAATTATCGTCCTGTATTAGCTGATACAGGTTCTATTGGTGGTGATGCTAGCCATGAGTTTCATGTGTTAGCTGACTCAGGCGAAGATGACATTGCTTTTAGTGATGCTAGCGATTTTGCGGCTAATGTTGAAAAAGCAGAAGCTTTAGCGCCAGTAGAAGAACGCGCAGAGCCAAGCCAAAAGCTAGCTGAAATTACTACGCCAAATGTTAAAAACATTGATGATGTTGCTGACTTTTTAAACCTTGATGTGAAAACAATAATTAAAACATTACTTGTATGTGGTATTGAAAATGATCAAGGTGATATTCCCATTGTTGCGCTTGTACTTAGAGGCGACCATCAACTTAATGAAGTTAAAGTTGAAAATTTACCACAAATTTCTTCACCATTAACTTTTGCTACAGATGAGCAAATATTATCGGCAGTAAATTGTAATGCTGGTTTTATTGGTCCTGTTGGTTTAACTATTGAAGTCATTGTTGATAGAAGTGCAGCACAGTTAAGTAACTTTGTTTGCGGTGCTAATAAAAATGAAACCCACTTAACTGGAGTAAATTGGCAAAGAGATTGCTCAGAAAATGAAATTGCAGATTTACGTAATGTTGTTGAAGGTGATCCAAGTCCTTGTGGTCAAGGTAATATAGTTATAAAGCGTGGTATTGAAGTTGGTCATATCTTCCAGTTAGGTACTAAGTACGCTGAGGCTATGAAATGTGCCGTGTTAAATGAAGGTGGTAAAAATCAAACCTTAACAATGGGCTGTTACGGTATTGGCGTATCGCGTATAGTTGCTGCTGCTATAGAGCAAAATCATGATAAATATGGCATTAAATGGCCGGAAGCTATTGCCCCTTTTCAAGTTGCCATTGTGCCAATGAATATGGCTAAATCAGCGCGTGTTAAAGAAACGGCTGAAGCTTTATATAAGCAATTGATTCAAGCAGGTATTGAAGTTTTATTTGACGACAGAAAAGAACGCCCTGGCGTTATGTTTGCTGATCACGAGTTAATGGGCACACCATTATTATTAATTATTGGTGAACGAAATTTAGATGCCCAGCAAATTGAATTGAAAAACCGTATTACAGGTGAAAAATCACTGCTTGCTATTGATGAAATTATGTCACTCTTTAAGTAGGCATCATTTTATATTTCAATACGCGTGATTATTAGCAAAAATAAACAATAACCTTAATCCATTTACATAAAAGAAGTACATTCATCATGAAAGCTATAATAAAGTCATCTAAATTAAACAATGTTTGTTATGAAATTAGAGGGCAAATAGCAGCAGAGGCACGTCGTTTAGAAGATGAAGGTCATAAAATTCTTAAATTGAATATAGGTAACCCTGCCCCTTTTGGTTTTGAAGCACCTGATGACATATTAAAAGACGTTATACACAATTTACCTAATTCACAAGGCTATAGTGAATCTAAAGGAATTTACTCTGCCCGAGTTGCCGTAATGCAATATTTCCAGCAACAAGGCATTAAAGATGTTCGTGTTGATGATATATACATTGGTAACGGTGTTAGCGAACTCATTGTCATGGCAATGCAAGGTTTATTAAATAATGGCGATGAAGTATTAATTCCTGCGCCTGATTATCCGTTGTGGACAGCAGCTGTAGCTTTATCAGGTGGTAGCCCTATACATTATATCTGTGATGATGAAAATTTTTGGTTCCCTGATCTTAAAGATATGGAAAGTAAGATTACAGATAAAACTAAAGCTATTGTTTTGATTAACCCTAACAACCCAACAGGCGCTGTTTACCCTAAGGAAACTCTTCAAGGCATAATCAAACTTGCTCGAAAGCACAGTTTGATTATTTTCAGTGATGAAATTTATGATAAAATTTTATACGATCAAGCCAAGCACGTTCCAACAGCATCATTAGCACAAGATGTTTTAATAATTACTATGGGTGGTTTATCTAAAAATTATCGTATCGCAGGGTTTAGAGCTGGCTGGATGGTTGTTTCTGGGCCTAAAATTCATGCTGAAGATTATTTAGAAGGACTTGATATATTAGCCTCAATGAGGTTATGTGCTAACGTTCCCTGTCAACATGCTATTCAAACTGCTTTAGGGGGTTATCAAAGTATTAATGAATTAATCACAGGAGATGGACGTTTATTAAAACAGCGTAATGTTGCTGCTAAAATGATTAATGAAATAGAGGGGTTATCATGCCACCCAGCGATGGGTGCACTGTATTTATTTGTTAAGGTAGATGCAGAAAAATTTAATATCACCAATGATGAAAAAATGATTTTAGATTTACTTAAACAAGAAAAAATTCTCCTTGTTCATGGCAGCGCTTTTAATATTGAAGCAAAAAATTACTTTCGACTAGTATTTTTACCTCATGTAGATGAGTTAGTACCCGCACTAGAGAAACTTAAGGATTTTTTTGCAACTTACAAGCAAGTATAAGCAGCATATAATAACCAAGGATTAATCTGGACGAGAAAGTTCGTCCAGTGTTTGCATGCAAGCTGGAAATTGAGACTGAAAAAACTCCTTTACCTCTGGCCATTGCTCACAATGTTTACTTACCCTACTTTCTAATAATTTAGCAGCATCTGTAAACTCCCTATTTCCAACATTGACTTCAGATAAACTGTAATGATATGCCGCCAAATCATCCGCTGCTTTAACAATAGCTTTAGTTTTTTTCTCTACCTTGGCTTGAATAACTAAGGGTGCCATAGCTTCATGTAAATATTCAGGTAAGCCTTCATACACCATTGAATGTTCTACTTCACTTTCTATTTTTTTTATTTGTTTCGTTAGCTCAGGGTTATAATATTTCAATGGGCTGGGAATATCACCAACACCACCAGACTCACTAGCCTCATGGTATAGTGCCGCCAAAGCGATAGCGGAAGGATCGTAATTACGATTAAATTTCACCTTACCAATTAACGCTATTTGATGGCTAATTAACGCAACTTCAAACGAATGTTGAGAACAGGTTTCAGGCTCTCTTGAAGTCATTAGAGGCCAACGTATTATTTTTCTAAGTCTTAGCATCCATGCGCTAAAACTACCTTTTTTATGGTGAAACATGAAATCCTACAACTAACTATCAGGAAATTGTGCTCTAATCGCAATAAACTCGTCAAAGTTATCAATAACGACATTAATCAAAGCGGCATCAAACTTTTTATTTTTTTCAACAATCATAAAGTCTTTAATTTGATCATTCGACCAAGGCTCTTTATAACATCGTTTAGAGCCTAATGCATCAAACACATCAACAACAGCCATAATTCTTGCTTCAATAGGAATGTTTTCCCCCTTTAAACCTTCTGGATAACCTGACCCATCCCAATTTTCATTATGATAGTGAGCTAATCTTGTAGCTAATTTAGGCACACTAATCATCTGTTTTTTCAAAGTATTCCCACCAATTTGAGTATGAGTTTTCATGATTTTCCATTCATCACTATCAAGTTTATCTGGTTTATGTAATCTATGCTCTAATGATACAATTTTTCCTAAATCATGTAGTGGTGCAGCTAAACGTAATGCTTCAATAAAAGACTCTTCTAATCCTAATTTTGTTGCTAACAATTCACATAACAAAGCAACACGCTTTACATGATGCCCTGTGTCTTTGCTACGTGCTTCAATGGCTTCTTCCATAATAAAGAGTAACTCTTTTTGAGTTTTCTCTATTTCTTTCTGCTTAGTTAAGCTTTCCAAAATTAAAGCAATATTAGTTGCAAATAATTCAGCTAAACTTGATTTAAAATGTTCATTATCATCATTAAACTCAATATATAATACGGAAGCCGCATTGACAGAGGACTGATAATATCCAACAAAACAATTTGCATCCTTATGATGCTTTTTACTTACAAACACTTGTTTTATTTTCTCTTTTACATCATTCGATATATCAGATGACTCTAATGAATTTGACTCAGAGACATATTTACCTGTACATGCAAGAATCAAACTAGAGGAATATAAGTCAAAATCAATTTGATTTCGAACAATATATAAGGCAGAGCTATCAACATTCATTAAAACTAATAGATGATTTAGGGCAGCCGAACCAAAAGATTTTAGTTGATCTTTTTTAAGTAGATCATGAGTAGCTTCAATTAATTTTTTAAAGGCATCTAAACTACGTTGAATTGTCGTAATATCACGATACGCCCGAATACTAGCATACACTGTAGTAATCATTTTATTAGAGGTGAAATCTGTTTTGTCTTTATAGTCATTTATATCATAATCTTTAATGACTTTTGCTTCTGGAGCAGATCCTGCTTGCCCTGTTCTAAGGACTAAACGTATAGCTTGGTTTTTAAGCTCCTTTCTTATCCATTGAACTAATTCTAAACCTGCATGATCAGTCTCCATAACCACATCAATAAAAGCCATACAAAAATCATTATCTTCTAAAAGTTTTCTTTTAGCTTCTTCCATAGAATACACTGAAATAATTTCTAATTGACGACTTTCAATTTCTGCATCAGCTAAAACTAGTCTAGTCACTTGATGAACAGAGTCATCATCATCAACAACCAAAATACGCCATTTTTTATGGTGTTTGGTAATAGTTAAGCTTTCGCTTTCTTCAGACTCTTCCTTAAAAATAAAATCATTCATTTGATAAGTTATCTATTCCAATTAATTATTATTAATGAGTGTAATACAGAAAATAAAAAAAGCATTGAAAAAAATAAAAAAAAACGACCTAAGCCGTTTTCTCATTAAAAATTATGACTAAAACATTATTATACATTAGTGAAATTGCGCAACTACTTCATTAACAACATTTTTAATAACTGATGATGGTACTTCTTTATCATCTGAGGTAATTCGCTTAGTTGCCCAACCGTGCCATGCTGGTTGATGAGATTTAACATCATATACATCAATTGCTAATTTACCTTCTGTATATTGACGCACTCGAGTTTCAGTCCCCATTTGAGTTCCATACATTCCACCATAATAACCGCCGTAATAACCTCGCCCCCAACCAAAGCTTGAATTATAAGTTGTAGGATAGCTACTTACTTTAATTTTATCCCGGTTACCTACAGTATAAGAAATAGCAAAATCTGCTTTTTCTGCATCCGTTATTAACTGGTAACCTTTTGCTATAAATGCTTGTTCAATTTCTTCATCAATACGCAACTTCATCACTGGATTATAATCTTCTGCTGCTGCCATTATTTTGCCTGATGTAAGCCAAGCAAAGGTTTTATAATTTATCGTTTCAATATTAGTGTTTTTATCAAAATCAACTTTTGCGTCATACGTACTTGAACAACTTGCTACAACAATAACTAACGCTGTAACGAGTATTTTTTTTATATTGTTCATAATTTTCCTTTTGGCTTATTTTTATAAAGCTTAACTTAAATACTAAAATGATAATGTCATTAAATGTAACTAGGTTTACTATAAATCATAATGAAAGTCTAAAATAGCAAAAAAAAGCAATTAACCAAATTTTTACAATTTTAGACTCTACCAAAAACGAGCTCTTTTTATTTAATGGTTGACAGGTTTTACGAAACCCTTTAAAAATGAAACAAATAAATAAATAATCAAACCCTCACCCTAACGTAGAAAGAGGTTTTTTTATATATACCCAAGTGACTTCAAAATGCTTGTTCAGGACTGCTGAGAAACTCATGATCAAGGCGCATCTTTTTATTAATGGTTACTCCCTTAAAAACAGATGCAACACCGAGCATGTTTTTCTCAGAAGTCCCCTACGGGTTGGTTTAGAAACGCTTTATACTGCGTTATTGATTTTGACAATAGAATAACTATTATCTTCAATCAATGCCTTGCCTAAAGCGTTTCTAATTCCAACTGAATCATGCATTTTGAGGTCATTTGGGTATATTAATAATTAATAGGTATCAATATGACAACAGAGCTTTTTACTGGTGCAGAAATGGTTGTTAAAGCTTTATCTGCACTTAAAGTAAAGTATATTTTTGGTTACCCTGGTGGTTCAGTCTTAGATCTTTACGATGCAATTTTTCAACAAAGCGAAATTGAACATATTTTAGTACGCCATGAACAAGCGGCTACTCATATGGCCGACGGTTATACAAGATCAACAGGCGAAGTAGGTGTTGTTTTAGCAACTTCTGGCCCTGGTGCAACAAATTGTGTTACGGGTATTGCAACCGCTTATATGGATTCAATTCCCATGGTTGTTTTAGCAGGACAAGTGCCAACCACATTAATCGGTAATGATGCTTTTCAAGAAACAGACATTGTTGGTTGTACTCGCCCAATTATTAAACACAGCTTTAATTGTCGAGATTTAGCCGAAATACCTAATATTATTGCTAAAGCCTTTTACATTGCCAATACAGGAAGACCCGGACCTGTTGTGGTTGAGTTACCTAAAGACTTACTTATTCCACAAAACAAAGCTCCCTTTAATATTGAAACCATTGTTAAAATGCGCTCTTATAATCCAAATATTAAAGGACACCCAAAACAGATCCGCAAAGCGGCTAAAACGATAAGTGAAGCCAAAAAATTAGTTATTTATTCTGGGGGAGGTATAGTGTTAGCCGACGCCTCAGCGTTATTAACAAAGTTAGTCGAAACATTAAAAGCGCCTATTACCAATACGTTAATGGGACTTGGTGGTATATCAGGCCTTCATGATAATTTTATCGGTATGCTGGGAATGCATGGTAGCTTAGAAGCAAATAAAACCATGGCTAATGCTGATGTTATTCTTGCTCTTGGTGCTCGCTTTGATGACAGAGTTACTAATAATGTTGAAAGATTTTGTCCTAATGCAACCATTATCCATGTAGATATTGATCCTACTTCAATATCAAAAACTATTAATGCACACATACCTGTCGTTGGGTTAGTTGATATTGTAATACAACAATTACTTGATGAACTTAGTGAAACAAATTATAGCCCTGATGAAGAATCCTTAAAAGATTGGTGGCAACAAATTCATATATGGCGTGATATGAGCAGTGTTAGCTATAAACAGGTTGAAGGTGAAAAAATTAAGCCTCAACGTGTAATAGAAACCATGTACAGAATTACAAATGGTGAAGCTTATGTTGCTTCAGATGTAGGTCAACATCAAATGTTTGCAGCACAATACTATCCATTTGCCAAACCTCGTCAATGGATAAATTCAGGTGGCGCGGGCACTATGGGCTTTGGTTTACCCGCAGCCATGGGCGTTAAATTAGCCTTCCCTGATAAGCATGTTATATGCATAACAGGCGACGGGTCAATTCAAATGAATATTCAAGAGCTATCAACGTGCAAGCAATATAACTTACCTGTAGTGATAATAACGTTAAATAATCGCTCCCTTGGTATGGTTCGTCAATGGCAAGATATGGTATACGGAGGAAGGCACTCTTCTTCTTATATGGAGTCGTTGCCTGATTTTACTAAAGTTGCGGAGGCTTATGGTCATGTTGGTATTAAGATAGATACACTTGATGAACTAGATTCAAAATTAGAAGAGGCTTTTAGTATCAAAAACAAACTTGTTTTTGTAGATGTGTTAGTTGATGAAAAAGAACATGTCTATCCTATGCATATTCGCCAAGGCGGCATTGATGATATGTGGATATCAAAAGGAGTAAAAGGCTAATGCATCATCTATCAAAAAATAATTATTTAACCAGTAGGTTAACCACTAATATTAATAATATGTCAGCGAATATTAGAACAAAAGGAGTAAAAGTATAATGCGTCATATTTTAGCTATTTTATTAGAAAATGAACCTGGCGCTCTATCACGTATAGTGGGGCTTTTTTCACAACGTGCATTTAATATTGAAAGCTTAACAGTTGCCCCTACTGATGATAACAGTTTATCTAGAGTCACTATTGCAACCATTGGAGATGATAAGGTTTTAGAACAAATTATAAAACAGGTAAACAAATTAGTTGATGTCATCAAAATTTCTGAGTTAGCTGATCGTAAGCACGTTGAACGAGAGTTATTACTTGTTAAAGTAACTGCTATGAGTGATAAGTCTCGTACCGAAGTAAAGCGAATTACAGATATTTTTCGAGGCTCAGTTATCGATATTGGTAAACAGGTTTATACCATAGAATTAACGGGTAGCAATGATAAACTAAATGCTTTTATTGACACGTTGAACAATGAAACAGAGATCATTGAATCTGCTCGTTCTGGCTGTGTAGGCATGGCTCGTGGCGAGAAAGCGTTAAGAGTTTAAAATATCAACTTTAGGTGCTAAACGTCGGTTTTATTAAGGGAAATTATGATTAAGTTAGGTAAATACCAACATTTTAAAGGCAGTTATTATCAAGTACTGCACCTTGCTAGACATAGTGAAACAGAAGAATACTTAGTGGTATATCATCCCTTTGATAGTACAGATGACATTTGGGTTCGCCCTTTAGCTATGTTTAATGAAACGATTTCAAGAAACGGAAAGAACATTCAACGCTTCCAGTTTATAGAATGATAAACGCTAGTAAAAATATTAGCTGACCGAAAAAAAGTTATGTTTTTGCCAATCAACCTGCTGATGTTGCACTTTAGTAACATCAGCTTCTTCAGGGCCATGTTGTAACCATGCTAGCATTTTTTCTACATTTTTCTCTTCACCTGAAAGGAAAACTTCCACATCTCCATCAGCTAAATTTGTTGCATAACCACTTAAGCCATAGTCAATGGCTTTTTGCTGACTAGAGACTCGAAAATAAACGCCCTGTACTTTCCCTGAGACACGAGCAATGTAACTAACATTCATAATTTTTACTCTTATATTTGGTACTCATTTTTATTATAAAATAGAGTATAGACGTTTTATCTTAAACAAAGAAAAAACCAAAAAACAAACTAACTAACTATTTATTACTTGTTTAACCTTTTCTTTGTAACTGCGGCTAACTTTTAACTCTTTACCATTTTTTAACACTAATAAATATTCACCGCTTGCTTGGTTACAAAACTTTTCAATATAATCTTTATTAACGATAGTAGAACGATGATTTCTAATAAAAATTTTAGGATCAAGGTGCTTTTCAAGTTGTTTCATCGTCTTTCTTAAAATATGCGTGTTTTCTTGAGAACCATCTTGGATACTACTTGAGTTACTACACGTATGAACACACATGTAATCTCCAGCGGCATCTATCCAAATAATATCTTTAACAGGCACTCTACTGACTTCACCAGCATCTTTAATCGCTAGTATATCTGAATAATGAGCCACAGTAACAGGTTGATTATTAGTAAGCTCTGCTAAAATTTGCTGGCAATCATTACCTGTTACATCACTTACTAAACGAATAAGTTTAGATTTATGGTCAGCATCAGTGCATGATTTAAAATGCTGTCTAACTTTGTCTAACGTTTGGGAAAGACGTTTTTCGTCAGCAGGCTTTAAAATATAATCAAGGGCATGTACTTCAAAAGCTTTAATAGCGTATTGGTCAAAAGCGGTAGCAAAAACCACCATAGGCATTTTTAACTCTTGCTTTATTATTTCTTCAATTACTTCAAAACCATTAAGACCTGGCATCTGAATATCAAGGAACATTAAATCAATTTGATAAGCTCGTATAGCTTCAATAGCTTCTCTTCCATTGCAACATTGCTCTATTACGTTAATATCGCTAAAACTTTGCAAGCGTATAGTAAGCCCTTTTCGGGCAAGAGGCTCATCATCAACAATAATGGTGCGAAAAGTCATGGTTAACTCTACTAGTGGACATTATTTTATTGTGTTTCAGAAAATAATGATAATTCAAATGGCATACAGATACTTACTTTAACACCAGATGGGTTATTATTAGCAACAATTAGCGAATGATTATTTTTATATAACGCTTGTAAACGTTCGCGAGTATTAACTAAGCCAACACCATTTTCTCTATATAAATTGCCATCAACTATCTCAGCACCGGGGCCATTATCTACTACCTCTATCATCAAGTCATTTGCAAAATGGCTAACTGAAATAGTGATACTACCACCTTGTTCTTGTGTGGCAATAGCATGTTTTATAGCATTTTCAGCTATTGGTTGTAAGATCATACTAGGTACTAACGCTTTTTCACAACTTTCAC
>JADGDH010000026.1:0-4220 GCA_016745015.1 Colwellia sp. | reverse complement strand
TTTGTTACCATTCCATTAGCCATAACATTGTCTTTTAACAATATTAGTGTCGAAATAGCATTTAAGGTGTTAAATAAAAAATGGGGGTTAAGTTGATAACGAAGCATTTTTAATTGTGCTTGATGGGCAACCGCGTTCGCTTTTAGTACATTTTGTTTTTCCACTTGTAACATTTGATAATACTTAGTACCAAAATATAAAACGCTCCAACTAAGGATAATATAAAATGACCAAACACTTGATTGTGTATACATTAATAAAAAGTCAGGTCTATAACCGTGTTTATATATCTCCCAATGATTTAAATTCTTAACAATTTGCCATACAACGCCTGTAAAGTAAGAGGAAAAAATAACGATAAAAGCAATTTTAACTGGTGAAAAATTCCAGACTCGGCGGTATAGGTAACGAAGTGGAACAGTGAACAGCCAGCCTGCATACGCATTTAGAAAAATAATCACTACAAATATATCACGCAAATCATGGAGTAAAGATCCCAGATAGTGCACTAAAGCAAATCCAAACCAACCTGCTGAATGCACAAGCCAGAATAAGCGATTTCTATTTTCGAGTAATTCTTTCCAATTCACACAAAACCCCAATAAAGACAAATTTTATCTTATACCCATCCCACTTGGGGATGAGTATATAGCCTTAATTATGCGTTAACTAAGTAGTAAGAGCACTGCCTTTAATCTTAGCTTTGTAACCGCTTATCGCTTTTTTTATAAAAATGGTTAAACCTATAGCATTGCCCCTAATCTCTGACCACCCAATAAATGCATATGAATATGAAATACTTCTTGCCCGCCATCTTCATTACAATTAATAATTAAACGATAGCCATTTTCATCAATACCTTCTTGTTTAGCTAATTTTTTAGCGACCGAAATCATTCGTCCCATCGTTAATTCATCCGCTTCGGTAACATCATTAATAGTGGGAATATGTTTGTTAGGTACAATTAAAATATGTGTGCTAACCCGTGGGGCAATATCTCTAAAAGCACTCACTAATTCATCTTGGTAGAGCAACGGTGTTGAAATTTCTTGTCTAATAATTTTAGAAAAAATAGTTTCTTCAGTCATAGAGTTCTCATATCATATAAAATTTTTAATAGTTTACGTCAAAAAAATTTGCGGTAAAACAACTATCAATTGTATTCATTATAAAATTCACACAGTTCAATCACTTTTATTGACCTCAATCAACACGCTCCTTGTTAAAACCATGACATGCTAATGTTATCAGGGCAAATTCTTCAAATAAACACTTTGTAGGTATAATATGGAAATAGACTATAGTGAAATTAATTACCTACAAGACCCTTCATTCCAAGAGTTACATGCAGATTATGAGCAATTTTTACTTTCAATGACAGGTCCCACGGTTATTGATGTTACGGGATTAAACACAAATAAATATAGAGTAATTAACACACTACTTCAAGGTGATGAACCCTCAGGTTTAATTGCTTTACACCGGTGGTTAACAACTAGAGATAAAAGTATACAACCACAAACAAATTTACGATTTATAATGTGCTCTGTAGAAGCTGCATCTAAAAGTCCTTTATTTACAAGACGGTTTATCAAAGGCAGTAAAGATATAAATCGTTGTTTTGGACAAATAGAACAAAAACATCAAGGCTGTTATGAAAGGGCAAAGCTTATAGAAAAAGCAATACGAGATGTAAACCCTGAAATGGTGATTGACCTTCATAATACTTATAGTCCTTGCCTTACTTTCTCTATTAGCTCCGTAATTACTATAGAAACATTATCTTTAGCATCATTTTTTTGCCAAACATTAATATTATCTAATTTACATTTAGGCTCACTAATGGAGCAAGAGTTCGCCTGCCCTTTTATTACAGTTGAATGTGGTGGTAGCCTTGATGAACAAGCTCACGAAGTCGCCTTTGCTGGAATTAGCCATATCGCAAATTATGAAAATATTGGTTACATTAATCAAGAAAAAAATGTCGAAGTGATTTATCGTCCACTGCGATTACAAACAAAAAAAAATATAGATCTTTCTTATGCTGAGCATGATGAAGGTTATAGTGGTGTTACGCTAAAAAATAATATTGAGTATTTTAATTTTGGTGGTGCTAATCAAAATGAAATGATCGGTTGGATTGATGGTAATGGTATGGAAAATTTACAGCTACTTGATAAAGATGGTAATAACCTTATTAGCGAGTATTTTTACACACGAGAAAATCAACTCGTATGTAAACAAAATTTACGAATATTCAAAGCAACAACTAATAAGCAAGCTGCTCTGAATGATTGTTTATTTTACGTGGTAAAACACTTCAATAACGAGGGTTAACGTAAAGTGGTTATGAGTAAATCACGTTAGGCTTCGCAATAGGCTCTTCAGAAAAACTAATTGAATCTATATATTGCTTACGGGCAAGTTCCGCACTTTCTAGTGAATTTGCATGAACTCTTGCTAAAACATCAGCTCGATTAACAAGTACTCCTATCGGTAATATACGATCGAACCCAACACTATGATCTATTTTTTGATCATGACTAATACGTCCACCACCTAAACCTACTATAGAAAAACCAATAGCTTTGGTTTGCATTGCACTAATGTAGCCATGACGAGGTGCTAAAATGTCGATGATATGCGACGCTTTATTCATTGAACGCCATGGTTGTTCAATAAAATCACATGGTCCGCCTAGTGCATTAATCATCTTACCAAAAATTTCAGCCGCTTTGCCTGATGCTAAAGCCTGATCAATTTTTGCTTTTGCTTCTATATCATTAGAGACAATTTTGCTATTCAATAACATAGCCTTAGCTAGAGTAATAACCACTTGATGTAATCTAGGCTCACGTAGTTTTCCAGTTAAGTATTTAACTGTTTCATACATTTCTAATGCATTACCTGCAGTGCTACCAAGTACTTGGTTCATATCAGTGATAATAGCCTGAGTATTTACCCCTGCGTCATTAGCAACCACTGTAATGTTTTTCGCTAATGCCCTTGCTTGCTTGAGTGATGTCATTTGAGCACCATTGCCCACCTTAATATCCATAACTAAAGTATCTAAACCTGCTGCTAGTTTTTTTGATAATATAGACGCTGTAATTAATGGGATAGAAGCGACTGTCGCAGTCACATCACGAATAGCATATAAACGCTTATCTGCTGGCGCTAATTCTGGTGTTTGAGATATTATCGCCATACCAAGATCAGCAACAATTCTCTTAAAATCACCTAAGCTAGGCTGAACATTAAAACCTGCAATACTTTCAAGCTTATCTGCAGTGCCACCTGTATGGCCAAGCCCTCTTCCTGAAATCATAGGCACATAGCCGCCACAAGCTGCAACAATTGCTGCTAACATAAAACTAACTTTGTCACCAACGCCACCTGTAGAATGTTTGTCAACAATTGGGCCATCTAGGTGTTGCCACGACAATACCTCGCCTGAATGCATCATCGCTTTTGTTAACTGCACCGTTTCTTGAGAATTTAAACCTTGTTGAAAAATAGCCATTGCCATCGCGCCAACTTGTGCATCATTAAAGCTATTTGAGACTAAACCATCAACAAAAAAGTTTATTTCATCATTGTGAAGAACTTTATTATCACGCTTTTTAGCAATAATTTCTTGGGGAAGTAACACGTAAATATCCTTATCTGTCGAGCAAATTTTGAGGAGTGAAAGCATCAGGAAGTAACTGAGCGACAGTCCATACTTTAAACTTATTTAAATGATTTACTGCCATGATTTGTGCATCTTGAGAAAAAAACTCTGCAATCACTTGACGGCAAGCACCACAAGGAGGTGTTAACTGTTCTTCTTTAGTGTAAATTGCCATTCTAGCTAACTTAGTTTCACTAGCGATAACGGCTTGAGCAATACAATTTCGTTCGGCACATACGGTTAAACCATAAGATGCATTTTCAACATTGCAGCCTTGAACGACTACTCCTTTTTCTGTTAGTGCAGCGGCTCCAACATGAAATTTACTATAGGGCGCATAGGATTTTTGACAAGCATTTTGAGCACTTTCAACCAATACATTCCAAGTGTCGGCATCAATATTTTCATTTTTTAATGTATTCATTTCTTGCACCAGAAAAAACAGACCATATGGTCAAGTAATATAATCATGATAACATCAATTAATAAATTTAATATTAAAACGATGGAATTAAAATGTAAAAAACCGCACTTAAAAGTACGGTTT
>JADGDH010000292.1 GCA_016745015.1 Colwellia sp. | reverse complement strand
AAATCACCACAAACATTCAACTTTTATCATTGATAATTATCTTAGATTTGATTTTTTATGTTAACTCAAATGAATTATTAAAAAGTAAGGTGAAAATAATATATTTAGTGATTTTCAGGTATAGTTACCCCTTAATATTCAATAAAGAGATAAATAGTTATAATTTTTTGTTATAAAGCAACGCTAACCAAATAGCTTTTGACAAACAGACATTGCCGCACGTTTCTTAAGGTGTTGATGCTGACAAAATTCCGTTAATGCTTCGGGATTACCCACAGCACCATGAAATACTTTTCTAAATTGTGTGGTTAGTATTAGCCAGTTTTCTGTGCTGATGTTTAATCGCGTTAATATGTTGGGTAGGTTATTGTCAATATAGCCACGTTTATCTTCTCTAATGCAGCGCCCTGTTAAATCTACTAGTTCAATATAATCTTTTAGCTCAAACGTTAAGCCTTTCGGGGCATTTTTTCTTGGGTTGCCAATAAAAGGAAAAAGCACTTTGGGTTGTTTCGCTTTTTTAGCTGAATTAATGCGTTGTTGAATACTGGTGTAATTTGATTTTTCAGGCGTTGTGGCTATGTTGGCGCGTATTGGGTTTAAATCAACATATGCCATGCAGGCAATAATAGCGGCTTCATCTAATAAGGCTTGAGATTTAAAACGACCTTCCCAGAAGCGCCCTGTGCATTTGTCTTCTTTATTGGCTTGTACGGCAATGCTTTCATTTATAATGCGCATAAACCAACTAATGTCGGTTAATCGCGTTCGATACACCTCTGCGGTTTCTTCTAGCATTTGTTGCAGGGGTTTAATGAGTTTATCGCCACGTAAGTATTGTTGAGTGACAAGTGTGCCTTTAAATAATTGATGCCAACGCGTAATCACTTCATGCATTGACCATGCTTTGGCTTGTTCAGCATCAACATGTAAAACAATATGGGTGTGATTACTCATTACCGCATAAGCACATACATCAATAGCAAAGGTTTGACTTAAGGTGAGTAGTTTATCTTCAACCCAACCGCGCCTATGCTCATAACTTTGCCCTGTTACTTTATCTTCGCCACATAAAAAAGCACGACGAACGCAACGGGAAACACAGTGATAGTAAGGGGTATCAATTAAACTGATTTGTTTTTTTCTTGCGGTTGCCATCTTAAATCCATTTAAACAAGTTGGTTGTTATTTAAGCATAGTTGAGGTTTTTGGAGGTTACCACCAATGAGGGGCTGTCTTGTTGTTATCAGTTAACTGACGCACTCGATGTTTAAATTTATCAAGTGAGTTGCCATGTATCTTGATGTGGTTTCGTTTAAAACCAAAACCAAGAAATTCGGTGTCTTTTACTTCACCAACACGACTTAAACAGGTGGATCTCCTACAGAGGACTTTCACCTCATTAGTTCACGCCCATACTGGGCGTACCAAAGGTTTTTGCAGCGGTGCGCAAAATCAAAGTCTTGCGCTAATTTCTAGTTTTTACTATAATTCGTACCATATAAAGTACAACTAAAGGTATTATTATGAGTAGATTTCATTTTGATCAAGATATTCAACCC
>JADGDH010000025.1:19671-31561 GCA_016745015.1 Colwellia sp. | reverse complement strand
AACACCTACAGCTATAACAAATAATCCAGTACTGGGGCGTGATGCTAGTAATAAAAAAGCGGCGTCACCCATGGTTGCAGTAAGCACTGCGACAACTGCGCCAAATGAAAATTTTCCTTGTACAAACTGAGTTATAACAATGATTGCGCCCCCACAACCAGGCATAGCTCCCATTAAGCTAGCAAAAATGATTTGGTATTTACTGTTAGTGCTTGACGTGTTGATTAGCCATTTATAACGAGTTAATAAGCTTGAAAAATAGTGATAAAGCGTTAAACTTGCGGCGACATAAGCGGAAACCTGCCAAAATGCATCAGACAACACATTGATCGTAATCAAATAAGTTGAATCAGTGAGTAGTAAAGCTAAAATCAGCATGGGAAGAAGCAAGCGTTTATGTGATAAAAAAACGCGTTTGATAGCATGTCTTTTACTAATTGACTGGTGGCTTAATTCCATCTAATAAAATACCATTATTTTTTTGATAAGTTAGAGTTGACTGAGTGACGGTTTAAGAAATACCTTTAAGACCCGACCAATAATTTGTTTTTTACTAATCGGTCCTAATTTCTCAATCGTAATACTTGATGCGTTTTCACCTTTACACCAAACAAAATTATTTTTATCAATAATAGCTATTCTCTTTATTAACAAACCGTATTGTGGATGATTAATGAGTATAGTTTGATCAGGCTTTATTTTTTTAAAAAAGTACCAATGCTCAACTAATACATAGCTGTGCTGAGGGATACGCGGAAACATGCTATGTCCCGTTACTTTCCAAATTTTTAAGCCAAATAAAGTCATCTTTTTATTACGGGGTAAACTAATTTTTGCTCAGGCGGATAAGGACAAATAGCACTATAAGTTTCAACTCCTTTACATTGCCAAAATATTTCAGCAAAGCGATTAACTTTACTTAACAGTGCTAAGGTTATTTCTTTATCAATATGCTGTTTAGCACTAGAGGCTTCTAGCATTATACTGTGTACTAATGTGTGTAGCTCTGGAAATTTTTCTAGTTGGGGGGCTTTAATAAAATCCCCCCAAATGATCCTTATTTCTTCTTTAACTTGCTTTCCATGAGTTTCTTTTTGAGCAACTAAACGTGAAAACTGGGCATGATCACTTGCAGACAATTCAGTTTTATCATTAAATTCAGTTAATAAATCAACCATGCGTATCATAGTTAAAACAGATATTTGAGCAGTAATAGGATCATAAATTTTACAGGGAATATCACAATGAGCAGATACAGTGGCGAAATGAAATTTTTCATCAAATGTATTGATTAAATTGTAAAGCATTTTGATTCTCCTTTAGCGCTTTTTAGTCGGTTTAATTTGATAATTTTTTTTTAATAGTTTGGTGTATAAAAGCACTAATGCAATTAAAGCAGGAGTAAGCCAAACTAAGTGAACTAAGCTTGCTAGTATTGAAGTATGATCATGTCCTGCGTGAGCAAAAGCTGGTGAAGATATTAACAACGTAATGCTTAGCATAATTAATGAGTAAATTTTCATTTTATATTTCCTGTAATAGTTAGTGAATAACTTGTTTATTTGACTCAAGGTTTGCTTTAAATTCGGCTAATGACTTTTGACATGTATCGCACATAGGGTGTCGTTTGGAAAACATTAGAATAGGCATAAAAGTAACTTTTAATGCATTTTCAGCAATGATTTTGGTGTCTTCGCAACTGTCTTTTGAATTGCAAATTGATAACATTCTGTTATGGGGAACCAATAGATGCTGTAAAGATAAATCAGGCTCATTTTGAACTTCAAACAAGGTGGCTAAGTTATGAGAGACACAAATCCACGCCATTAAAAGTGATACATTCCGGGTATCAGCAGCCCATAAAGAATCTAAATGAAAAGCAGCTTCCTTATAACAGTATTCAGCCTGCTTCCAGTTTTTGCTATGAAAGCAGTCGTTGCCGTCATCTAATAAGTTTTGCCATTGATACATATGTACCTCTTCAATAAGTAATGCTAGCCTTAATAGCTTGTCAATTTGCACTATTAAGACTAGAAAGATGCTATTTTATTTTACTGATGGCCTCATCTATAGCTTCTTTGTTCATAGCTACAGAAACCTTGGCTTTTTCCCAGCTAGCCATAGCTTTAGCACTGTCTATGTTGTCCCCAATTTGAACAACACCTATCATGCCTAATGCAAAATGTGGCACACACTTCACTAATATTACGCCTTCTTCATTGAAAGTTATTTTAGTCGCTTTACCATAAGGTGTTTCAAATGAAGACTTTTCAGAAGGTACGGAAAATGATTTAGCATTATGTGAAGAGTCAGAGGGAACGAAATTAACAGTATCTCCTTTGGCTATTTTTATGAAGATAGGTTCAAAGACCATCATTTTTCCATCGCTTCCTTGGGTTAACAGTTTAACTGTATGATCTTTAGCGTTTATTGCACCTGAACAAAGTAGTAAACATAGCGTAAATAGTTTAAATCCTGACATTTTAATTCTCTTGAAGTGACCAGTAAATTAAATAATAATCATTCTCATTTGTGTTTGCAAGTTATTTATGTTGCCTTTATTGATATTTATGGGTGAAAGAAGAAGTGACGTGAATTTGAAAGAGAGGTGAAATGCCGATTGAACACCTCTTTTACAAGAGTTTAACTTTAAAAAGTATAGTTAACACCTATAGAATAGGTGGCACCAAAGCCAGGTAAAAAACTAGGTTGTTGAACAGCAGAAAATCCACGGATAACATAAGATGTTTGATAAATTTCATCAGTCAGATTTTGCCCGTCAAAATAAACTTTCAATTGTTTATTTACTTGATAAGCCATTTGTAATGACCATAATGTGTAAGAATCTTGGAATTGATTATTTGAATGATCAATTGGTGTGTCATCAACTTGCCATTTTACACTAGGGGCAATATAGAAATCGCCATTTTGATAGCGTAATTCTAATTGCGCTATATGTTCAGGAATACCTGCAATTTGATTACCATCGTATTTGCCGCCATCAAAGTAAAAATCACTGTAGTTGTAAACTAATTTACTTGATAAGTTATCGCCGTTACTGAATAAATCATCACTAATGCCTTGTATTATTTCTAACTCAACCCCTTGATGAATAGTACCTTCTTCATAATTATTTGTTTGACCATTCACAGCAAAATCGCTCACGATTGAAATTAACTCATCATCAACATCACTGCGATATAAGGCAACATTCCATTGTGTTTGATTAATACTACCAACGCTGCCAATTTCTAATGTTGTCGAGTCTTGCGAGTCTAAATCATTTAGTTTTATTTTAGCCATGGCTGGGTTTTTTGGACTGACGGTGGCAGAAACTAGCTCCCAATAGGTTGGTGCTTCACTCGTGCTGCTAATGTTAGCAAAAAATCTAATATCGTCAGAAGCTTGGTAAATCAAACCAAGTTTAGGATTAACGCTATCATAGCTTTTATCTTGATTATGTACACTGCCTATTTTATCACTAATATCTCTAGTGGAGTTGACAAATTGAGCGGCGGTTATTAACTGCCAATTTGTAGCAAGTTGGGCTTGCCATTGTGCAGCAAATATTAAGTTATTGGCATCAAAATCTAAGTCACCAAATGTTTGCAGCATACTGCCATTCGCAGGGTTGCTTGCTACATAAGCTCTGCTCATATCACTTTTATTTGCGGTAAGCGATAAGAAAAATTCATCATGGTTACTAATGTAATCACCTTGAGCAGAAAAAGCATACTCAAAGCCCATATCGCTACTTTCAGTAACATTATGCAAAAGTGGGTCGGTAAACACATCATCTACTTGTTGGTAAACAACATTAACCTCATGGGTTATATTATCCTGACTTATACGAGTTTTGTTGGCAATACGACTAATTTGAGAGTCTCGATGTGGCTTACGATTATAAGTGTTTAGTAGATTATCTAGAGGAGTGTTTTTATCACCCATTACTAATTTTGGGTTTTCTAAAGCTCTAGCTTTTGGTACAACAAAAGGGATCTGAAAAAAACTATCGCTCCATTGGAAAAAAGTTCGGTTACTTATAGTGTCGTTTATATCAAAGCCAATATTACCCGCAATACTTGAACGCTCTGATTCACTGAAATGACGATACCCATCAGCACGATCGGTTGATGCATTAACATAATAATCCCAATTTTTACCTTCTCCTGCTAACTGACCACTTGCGCCAATTCGGTTGTCGCTACCATATTCTAAACGAACACTTGGAGAGGCACTCGTCCCATTTTTACTGATCATGTTAATAGCACCGCCTAATGTGGTGGCTCCGTAGCGTAAGCCGTTTGCGCCACGATAAACAGTTACCATTTCTGCAACTTTGGGATCTAAAAAGCCAATAATAAAACTCCCGTCGGCTTGGTTGAGCGCCATGCCGTCATAGAGCAATTCTACACCACGATTCACAGGATTGCCTTGTAAACCAGAACCACGAATATTTAACCTTGGCTGATCATTGCCTCCAAAAAAACTTTGCATAATAATGCCTGGCTCAAAACCTAGCGCATCTTGTAATGTTGCTTGACGAGCTGGTAGCTTGGTAATGTCGATTAAGTTTGTACCACCCGCTACTTTTTTTAATTCAGCTTTGGCTTCATCACGGGTTGGAAAAGCGCGTTGTGCTTTTTGCGCCCAAATTTCAATGTGTTCATCAACGCCTTTTGTGTTTGCTGTATTTTCGCTATTAGTTGTTGCAAATACTGAACTACTAAGTAGTGCAGCTGTTAAGCATAGTGTTAAATAAGAGGGTTTAATAATCATAATTTTTCCTTTTCTATTATCAATAGTTATCAAGAATTACCAAGAAATGTAAAACATATTTTTTGCCAAAAACACAATGGCTATCAGATGACAAAAAACACTTAAATGAATAAATTTGAAACGACTACGGCTCATTTTTCCTGTGGCTGAAAAATACATAGCAGTGATAAAATGTCCTAAAACACTAAAAGCAAGCACTATTTTTATAAAAAGTAATACGCCAAATGATGATGAAATCATTCCTAAAAAGTGTGGAAAATGATGGTGTGCCATCGCTAAGCCTGAAAGAAACAAAAAAGCCATCACAAAAGGCATTATCTTGCGTGCTTTTGTCGTAATGCCTTCTTGTAATAATTGCATGGACTCGGCGGGTACTCTTTTTCTAATTGACTCTAAAAAAATTACTTCAAAAAACACCACGCCAATAAAAGTTATAGCGGCGAGTATATGAACTGTAATTAAAATAGCGTAGGGCATAGTTAACTTATCTTGTAGACTTTAAGTTGTTGCAAATGAGAATGGTTTTTATTTATAATAGTCTATTTGTAGCAAACTATTACTTGATAATTGTCAAGGCTGCTATTAATTCAATACTATTATTCAAGGAAATATGAATGCCGACTGTTCAATCAAATTTATTGCAACTTTTAAATAAAGAACAAAAAGCTTTACTTGATAGGCAAAGTCACCAATTGACACTAAGCGCTGGAGACTGTTTGTTTGAAAAAGGAGATTGTGCCAATAATATTTATTTAGTGAATAAAGGTAAAGTCACTCTTTATCGACTAATGCCAAATGGTGAAGAAAAAGTGTTTAAGGTGTTTTTAAGTTGTGGTCTTATTGCTGAGATGGCAATTTTTATGAACCCTAGAGTTTATCCAATGAGCGCACATATTGATCAACACACTTCATTGACGTGTTATAGCTATGAAAGTCTGAATTGTTTATTCAAATCTGATGGTGATTTGGCGATGAAAGTTATCGGTTTTATGAGTAATAGAGTAGGACAATTAATGAATTCGCTTGATATGCTTACTCAAGTCAATGCTAATCAGCGTTTAGTTATGTATTTTGCTGAAATATATCGTAAACAAAAGCAGCACGGTAATCGATTTGTATTACCAAATACTAAAAAAGTATTAGCAACACAACTTGGTATTACACCAGAAACTTTATCACGCTTATTATATAAGCTTAAATTTAGCGGTTTGATAACAGAATCAGGCGCTTGTATTACCGTGCCTGATTTTAACTGTTTGTGTCGAGAAGTTGATTTAGTTCCTAGTATTTTTGAGCGCTGTCATTAAGTGATACCATTAACTAAGACAATAACGCTGGATCATGGCGACTAATAACTTATCAGTTTTTTCTATTTCGCTGTGCGCTAAAAATTCATTAGGTTGATGTGCTTGATCAATTGAACCTGGTCCTAGCACAATTGTTTGGCAGCCCAATTGTTGAATAAATGGAGCTTCGGTAGCGTAATTTACTGCGCAGCAAGCATGACCACTAATTTCTTCAGCGATACTCACAAAACACTCGCTTTCATTTGTTCCTTTTTTTTGCTCAAAACTGGGTGAGCTAGGGTGCAACTCTGCAAAGCTAATTCGACCTGGGTATTTTTCAGCCAATGGTTTTAATGCTTCGCTTAGCCAATGTAAAAGCTCGTCATCACTCATGCAGGGCAAAGAACGTAAATCAATATCTAAATCACAGTGACCACAGATACGGTTAGCATTATCCCCCCCTTTAATTGCGCCAAAATTCAAGGTGGGTGCTGGTACATCAAAGGCTTCATTTTTATAATTTAAGTTAAATTTTTCTTGTAAATTAATTAATTCGCCAATGACTTGATACATTATTTCAATAGCATTAACACCAAGGTTTGGTTTACTTGAATGACCAGACTTTCCTTGCACACTAATACGATGTGACATATGCCCTTTGTGCATTATCACGGGCACTAAATTGGTTGGTTCACCAATAATAGCAACATCAGGTTTAGCGGCTTGGCTTTGGGTAAAAAAGCGTGCTCCCGCCATAGTAGTTTCTTCATCAGCAGTGGCGAGAATATATAAAGGGTTTTTAAGGTTTTTTGCATTAAGGCCTTTACAGGCTTGCAGTATAAAAGCAAAAAAACCTTTCATATCACAAGTGCCTAAGCCATAAAACTTATCATCTTTGTTTATTACACCCATAGGATCGCTTTGCCAACGGCTTTCATCAAAAGGTACGGTATCGCTGTGCCCAGCTAACAATAATCCTCCATCACCGCTACCAAGTTTGGCTAATAAATTATATTTATTGTCGCCACCTTTGTGCGCGCTGGGGACTTTTTGGATATCAATTGTAAAACCTAATTGCTCAAACCAAGTGGCAAGTAATTGAATAACTTTTAAATTTCCTTGATCCCAACTGGGCTGTGTTGAACTAATAGAAGGACAAGCAATTAATTGAGTTAATGATTGAGTGAAGTTAGGTAATTGTGACATATAAATAGATCCGTATTACTATATAATCCAGTAATATAAATTTGAATAAAAACTTAAATAGTTATGCTTAATAGTTGCATAACTACCCACAAGGTGTTAAATTGCTTTCATATTGTAAATAACCTGCTTTTATAAGGCTATTTTTTTCATAAGGCACAGTGTAATGCTAATTGTTCAAGAAATACGACGACGATAGAGAATTATTTTATTATCTCTTGGATGCTTTAGTTATAAGAGAAAGGTTATTCCATTAAAAATCATATTGTTATTAGTTTTTGAATAAAAAGGTTTAAATTGTGTCAGAAGTTAAAAAGGTTGCCGTTATCGGCGCAAGTGGTTATGCCGGTGCCGAATTAGTTGGTTTATTATGCCAACACGATAAAGTTTCAATACAACATCTTGTTGTGTCGGAAAACTCTACTTCCTGTGGAAAACTTTTCAGCGAATTACATGGTCGTTGGCAGGGGATATGTGATGCGCCCCTGCAATCTTTTTCCAAAAAGTGGTTTGACGATAATGTGGCAAATGCTGCTAAACATTTAGATGCTGTTTTTTTTGCTACGCCTCATGAGTTTAGTGCCGATTGGGCACAGGCTTTTGTTGATGCAGGGGTCAAAGTATTTGATCTTTCAGGTGGTTTTAGGCTTAAAAATGCTGAAGATTACCCAAAGTTTTATGGCTTTGAACATGCTAATGTTGATGCGCTTTCCCAAGCCAAATATGGCTTGGCAGAGTGGCAACAAGCCGACATTGCTAAAGCAAATTTAATTGCTGTACCAGGTTGTTATCCAACAGCCAGTTTACTTTCCTTAAAACCTATTACCAGTAATCATTTTCATGTTGAAAATTCATTAATTGTTATTAACGGTATTAGCGGTGTGAGTGGCGCGGGTAGAAGTGCTTCACTTGCCACAAACTTTAATGAAGTGAGTTTAAAACCTTATAATATTCTACAGCACAGACACCAACCAGAAATTTCTCAAGAAGCTAATGCTCAAGTGATTTTTAATCCACACTTAGCGCCTTATAAAAGGGGCTTATTAGCTACAGTAACGCTGCAATTAAAAGATGAAGTTACTAGCAAACAAGTTGATATTGCATTTAAACAAGCTTATAACGATAAGCCTTTAGTGAGAATAGTTAATGCTTGGCCACAAATTGGTAATGTTGCACATACTCCTTTTGCTGATATTCACTGGCAAGTAGATGAAGAAAAACACGTGGTGGTGGTAAGTTGTGCTATAGATAACTTACTTAAAGGCGCTTCGTCACAAGCACTACAATGTTTTAATATTTCGCTTGGCTTACCTAGTGAATATAGTTTGCTAGCTTGCGTAATATAGGAATTGTTATGACTAAACCCTTGGTAATAAAAATTGGCGGTGCCATTTTAGAAAAAGAAGATGCGCTAAATTCATTATTGACTGTAATAGGTAATCTTAAAGCTAATGCTAAGGTCGTTTTAGTGCATGGCGGCGGTTGTGTGGTAGACGAAATGTTAGCACAAGCAAGTTTTACTACGGTTAAAAAGCATGGCTTACGGGTAACCCCTAAAGAACAAATTGGCTTAATTAGTGGCGCGTTAGCGGGTACAGTCAATAAATCTATTGTTGCTACGGCAAACAGTATGCGCTTGCCTTCGGTTGGCATATCTTTAGCTGATGGTGATATGATTTCTTGTATTAAGTCAGAACTCGACTTAGGAGAAGTTGGCGTACCAAGCCCTAAATCTAGCCAGTTACTTGATGCTTTACTCAATAGCCATTTTTTACCTATTATTTCATCTATTGGTGCTTTACCGAATGGTGATATTGTTAATGTAAATGCTGATGATGCAGCTGTCGCTATTTGTCAGTTACTTAATGCAGAATTACTATTATTAACGGATGTTAATGGTGTAAAAGGTGGCGACGGTGAATATTTATCGTCACTGAATAGTGAACAAGCTAACCTACTGATTGAACAAGGTGTTATTGCTGGTGGTATGACAGCAAAAGTGAATGCAGCACTACAAGCGGCAAATCAATTACGACGAAGTATCGCGGTTGCCAGCTGGCAATCGCCAGAGCAAATTACTCAGCTACTTGCAGGTCAAGGTGTGGGAACACAAATTCAACCTGACTAGTACGTTACAGCTTGTCATTCCGGTTATGTTTTAAGCTGGAATCTTGATGAAAAACACTAGACCCTCAATTAAGACATTATGAGGGTGACGAAATACTATAAAAGAAGAAACTTATGTCAAACGAAATAATGTTAAATAACTTTTTAGCCGATGATGAATTAAATGAAAATCAACTAATAGCTTTAATTGAGCTAGCGATTAAGATCAAAAATAATCCAGAGCAATACAATCAAGCTTTGGCAGGTAAATCAGTAGCGATGATTTTTGAGAAGCCATCGTTAAGAACTCATGTCAGTTTTGATATGGGTATTAATAAATTAGGTGGGCATGCACTTTATTTAGGCCAACAAAATGGTAAATTAGGTGAACGTGAACGTGTTAGCGATTATGCTAAAAACTTATCGTGCTTTGCCGATGCTATTGTTGCCCGTGTTTTCAGTCATGATTCAATTCAAGGCTTAGCTGAGCATGCTAGCGTGCCTGTAATTAATGCATTATGTGATGTTTATCATCCGTGCCAAGCATTGGCTGATTTTGTTACGTTAACGGAGCAGTTTGGCGATGTTTCAAAAGTTAAACTTGCTTATATTGGTGATGGTAACAATGTTTCTAATTCATTAATGATTATGGCAGCTATTTTAGGGGTTGATTTCACGTTAGTAACGCCTGTTGGTTATGAAGCAGAAGCGAGTATAATTGATAAAACGCAACGACTAGCAAATGAATCAGGTGCAAAACTTAACATAATTAGTGACATTAATAACATTGGCGCGCAAAATGTTATTTATACTGATACTTGGATTTCCATGGGCGATGAAGATACCAGCAAAAAAGCTGAAGTTTTAGCGCATTTTGCTCCATATCAAGTCAATCATGCTTTAATGAAAAGTACTGAAGCAAGTATTGTTATGCATTGCCAACCAGCCCATTTGGAAGAAGAAATCACTACTGAGCTTTTTGATAGTGATATGGCAGTAGTTTTTCAGCAAGCTGAAAATAGAATGTGGGCACAGAACGCGGTTTTAGTATCATTATTAGCTGATAAGTAATGCTAGCTGGCAAATAAAAGCTGATAAATAAGCGTATTAAAAATAGTAATAAGAAACAAATTAACAACCAAATTTAGAGAACAACATCATGAGTATTCAAAAGAAACAAATCAAAAAAGTGGTATTAGCTTATTCAGGTGGTTTAGATACTTCAGCTATCATTCCATGGTTAAAAGAAAATTATGACAACTGTGAGGTTGTTGCTTTTTGTGCTGATGTTGGTCAAGGCGAAGAAGAGCTGGAAGGTATCAAAGAAAAGGCCATCGCATCAGGTGCTTCAGAGTGTTACGTAGCAGATCTGAAAGAAGAATATGTAAAAGACTATATTTATCCTATTTTAAAAACAGGCTCTGTTTATGAAGGTCAATATTTATTAGGTACGTCAATGGCGCGTCCAATTATTGCTAAAGCACACGTGGAAGTTGCGCTTAAAGTAGGGGCTGACGCTATATGTCACGGCTGTACGGGTAAAGGCAATGACCAAGTACGTTTTGAGGCTTGCTTTGCAGCACTTGCGCCACAACTTACCGTGATTGCACCATGGCGTGAGTGGGACATGGTTTCTCGTGAGGACTTACTTGATTATTTAGCAGAACGTAATATTCCCTGTGCTGCTTCATTAACTAAAATCTATAGTCGTGATGCAAATGCTTGGCATATTTCTCACGAAGGTGGTGAGCTAGAAGATCCATGGTGTGAACCATCAAAAGAAGTTTGGACCATGACTGTTGATCCAATGGACGCGCCAAACACACCTGAAGCAGTCGCATTAAGCTTTGTTGAAGGCGAATTAGTGAGTGTTGATGGTAAAGATTTCTCTGGTAATGCTACTGCTAATGGCGCTTATGAAGCGTTAATGTATCTGAACGAAAAAGCAGCGGCCCATGGTGTAGGCCGTATTGATATTGTTGAAAACCGTTTGGTTGGTATGAAGTCTCGAGGCTGTTACGAAACACCAGGCGGCACAGTATTAATGGCTGCTTATAAAGGTTTAGAAACATTAATTCATGATAAAGAATCATTAAAATTCCGTGAATCTGTGGGTTTAGAGTTTTCACACGTTATTTATGACGGTCGTTGGTTTACGCCGCTTGCTAAAGCACAACTTGCTGCGGCAGCATCATTAGCTGAAAAAGTAACAGGTGATATTGTTGTTAAGCTTTATAAAGGTCAAGCAACGGTTACTCAACGTCGTTCACCAAATAGCTTGTACTCAGAAGAGTTTGCAACCTTTGGTGCAGATGATGTTTATGACCAAAAACATGCGGAAGGTTTTATCCGTTTATTCAGTCTTTCAAGTCGTATTCAAGCACTTAAAGCACTCGATGAAAAAGCTCAAGACGGAGAGAAATAACCATGGCTTTATGGGGTGGACGTTTTAAAGAAAAGGCGAGTGTACAATTTAAAAAATTTAACGATTCGTTACCTGTTGATTACCGTATGGC
>JADGDH010000025.1:0-19571 GCA_016745015.1 Colwellia sp. | reverse complement strand
AGAAATAACCATGGCTTTATGGGGTGGACGTTTTAAAGAAAAGGCGAGTGTACAATTTAAAAAATTTAACGATTCGTTACCTGTTGATTACCGTATGGCGGTACAAGATATTGTTGGTTCTATCGCTTGGGCGCAAGCTATTCATGAAGTAGGTGTTATAAATGACGATGAATTAACACGTATAACTGCTGCGCTAAATGAGCTAAAAGCTTCGGTTGAAGAAAATCCAAAACAAATCTTACTTTCTGATGCGGAAGATATTCATAGCTGGGTAGAAATTCAGTTAATTGAAAAAACAGGTGATTTAGGCAAAAAACTCCATACAGGCCGTAGTCGTAATGACCAAGTTGCCACTGATTTAAAGCTTTGGTGTAAAGAAACGGGTGGCGATTTGCTGTTTGCTTTAGTTAATTTACAACAAGCAATGATGAACTTAGCTGAGCGTGAAAAAGATACTGTTTTGCCAGGTTATACTCATTTGCAGCGTGCGCAACCTGTGACTTTTGGTCATTGGTGTTTGGCTTATGTTGAAATGTTTAACCGTGATATTGGTCGTTTAAAAGACGCTTTATATCGTTTAGATGTTTCTCCGTTAGGTTCGGGTGCTTTAGCGGGAACGGCTTACCCGATTGATCGTAAGGCCTTGGCTAATCGTTTAGGTTTTAGAAACGCCACCATGAATAGCTTAGATGCTGTGTCAGACAGAGATCACGTTATTGAATTATTGGCGAGTGCTAGTATTTCTATGATGCATTTATCGCGTTTTGCTGAAGATTTAATCTTCTATAATTCAGGTGAAGCAGGTTTTGTGGAAATGAGTGATTTAGTTAGTTCAGGCTCTTCATTAATGCCACAAAAGAAAAACCCTGATGCTTGTGAATTAATTCGTGGTAAAGCAGGACGTGTTTTTGGCTCATTAACTGGCATGTTAACTACCATGAAAGCGTTGGCGCTTGCTTATAATAAAGATATGCAAGAAGACAAAGAAGGACTCTTTGACGCGCTTGATACTTGGCAAGAATGTATGGAAATGGCGGTGTTAGTTGCTGATGGTTTAAAAGTAAATCGTAGCCGTACACTAGCTGCTGCTCAGCAAGGATATTCTAATGCTACCGAGCTTGCCGATTATTTAGTGGGTAAAAATATTCCATTTCGTGAGGCTCATCATGTTGTTGGTGAAGTCGTTTTGGCAGCTATTGAGAAAGGCTGCCCGTTAGAAGATTTAACCATTAGTCAATTACAAGAGTTTAGCGATCAAATAGAACAAGATGTTTATCAGCACTTATCTATTGAATCCACATTAGATAAACGAGAAGCACTAGGTGGTACGTCTCGTGCGCAAGTAGAAAAAGCGATGGCTGATATTCAATCAGGTTATCAATTAGGACAGGAAGAAATATTAAATGAACAAGTTGTGGGCGCTCCAGGTAAACAACAAACTGAAATCGCACTTAAACAAGTAAAACAACGTTTAAATGCCCAGCGTGCTGCGGCTATGTCTGTGCGTAGAGCGCGTATGTCTGATGTTGAAAAAATTCATAAACAAGTGAATGTGCAAGCTGACAAAGGTGAAATACTACCAAGGTCACTTGATAATATAATTCATGATGTGCAAAACTTTGTTGTAGCAGAGCTTGATGGCGAAGTAGTGGGTTGCGCATCACTTTATATATACCAAACGGGTCTTGCTGAAATTCGCTCAGTAGTGGTTGAAAAGGGTGCTCAAGGTCAAGGTCAAGGACAAGCTCTAGTGCAATATTTACTAGAATTTGCTCACCAAATGGAATTAGAACAAATTATTGTTTTAACTTATATTCCTGAATATTTCACTAAATTAGGTTTCAATGTTATTGATAAAAACTCTTTAGCAGAAAATATTATTGAGGACAGTGAACCAAGCCCAGATAAAGATCCTGCGGATGAAATGGCGATGGAATATATTGTTGGTCAAGGTAAGTAATCTTAAATAATAAGTCATAGTAAAGAATGGAAGACATGAATAATAGCGATCAAAATTACGTTAAATGGTTTAGAAACGCAGCACCTTATATTAATGCTCATCGAGGTAAAACGGTGGTATTGATGTTTGGTGGTGAAGCTGTTTCACATCCCAATTTTTCCAATATTATTCATGATATTTCTTTATTGCGCAGTTTAGGGGTCAAGTTAGTTGTAGTGCATGGTGCGCGGCCACAAATTGAAGAACGGATGGCGCAACGTGGTACGAAAGCGAATATTGAAAATAATATTCGCGTGACGGATGCTAATACATTAGGCGCGGTTAAAGATGCCACAGGCTCTTTGCGTTTACACATAGAAGCTTTGTTATCCACAGGCTTGGCTAATTCTCCCATGTATGGCTCTCAAATTAGAGTAAGTACAGGTAATTTTGTTATTGCTAAACCTATGGGCGTACGTGAAGGTATTGATTATAAATATACAGGTACAGTACGCAGAATAGACTCTGATGGCATAAATATGCAGCTAGATTATGGCTCTATTGTGCTTTTGTCTCCTATCGGTTATTCCCCAACAGGTGAGGTGTTTAACCTGGCGCTAGAAGATGTGGCAGCACAAACAGCCATTGCTTTAAATGCTGATAAACTAATCACCTTAACGGAAGATGAAGGATTACTTGATGAATCAGGTAAACTCATTAAAAGCTGTAGTGTTCACCGTGTAAAAACCTTGTTAGATGAAAAAGATTGTCATGTTCGTCAGCTATTACTTCGTGCCATTATTCAAAGTGGTGAAAATGGGGTTGAACGCTGCCATTGTGTAAGCTATCAAAGTGATACCGCTTTATTGCAAGAGCTATTTACTCGTGATGGCTCAGGCACATTAATCGCCAAAGATCACAAAGAGCAGCTATCTACAGCAACTATTGATGATGTTGCAGGTATTTTAGAATTGCTAGCACCACTTGAGGCCGAAGGTGTTTTAGTTAAGCGCTCACGTGAACTACTTGAAGTTGAAATAAACCAATTTATAGTCCTCAAAAAAGAAGACGTGATTATTGCCTGTGCTGCACTTTATCCTTATGTTGATGCGAAAATGGGCGAAGTTGCTTGTGTTGCTATTCATCCTGATTATCGTAAGGGTAACCGTGGAGGTCGATTAATTTTAGCTTTAGAAAATGAAGCGCAACAGCAACAACTTAACTCGATATTTGTGCTAACTACCGTCAGTGGTCATTGGTTTCAAGAGCAAGGGTTTATTGAACAACCTATGGATAAATTGCCAGCAGGTAAACAGAAAATGTATAATTTTCAGCGTAAATCAAAGGTTTTTGTTAAAAATTTCTAGGCTTCCTCTTTTTATTTTTTTACTTTATAACAATTGAATTTTTGCCAAATCGTTATAGCCTATTTTTTGTAAATTGTCTTGGAAGGCTGTTCGGCATTCAATAGAGCGATTTTGAGATAACTTGAACTTGCTCTTAACCTCAATAATATCTAAAGTGAAAACTGTGATCGCAGACAACATCTGTTGTACCATTTTTGTGTTACTGGCTTGATTAAAGTTGCTGAAGTCCCATTGTGGATCAAAATAGTGACAGATATTTTCCATCGCTTCTAATTTATTATTATTATTTTCAATGAAGTTGATACGACAAGTTATTGGTACTGTAACATAGTTCCATGTGGGCACACTTTGTTCTTTGTGCCAACGAGGTGATATGTATCCATGAGGGCCGCTAAAAATCACCTTAACGGTGGGGTTTTTTCTTGCGGCATTTATCAGCGAATTATTTGCTGATAAATGCCCTAGTAATGTGTTGTTTTCAAGTAACTTTAGTGGGCAATAAACAAGCTCAGCAAACTCATTTTTATCCTGTGACGACGATAGTATTTGTGCAAAAGGATGAGACTTAACGATTGCTTGTTCTTCTGCTGTTAAATTATTCATGAGTTAACGCCATTTTTTCCTGTAGAATCTTACTCACCGTTTGCCATTCACTTTCTATTACTGAAAAAACAGCCGTATTACGATAACTACCATCGGATAAAATACGCTGGTTACGTAAAATACCTTCAAATTTTGCGCCTAACCTTATAATAGCGTTGCGTGATTTCATATTTTGTTCATGGGTTTTAAATTCCACTCTTATGGCGTTAAGGCTTTCAAAAGCATGCTTTAACAAGCAATACTTCGCATGGGTATTGATATAGCTGCGTTGAAATTGTGGTGTGATAAAAGTAAAACCAATTTCCAAACTACTATCCTCGGTATTTATAGAGCAATAGCGAGTGCTTCCTACAAAGTGACCACTACTATTATCGAAAATAGCAAAGGGCACATGGAAGCCTTGCTCAGCCATCTTTTCGGAGTAGGTTATCCAATCTTCAGTTGCTTTAATTGAGATACATTTATCGGGTAACGACCAAGTCCAAATTTCAGGAAAAGAACCAGCGGTAAAAAAATTAGTTAAATGATCCATCGTTAAAGGACGTAAAGTCACTTTGTCAGTGCTTAGTGTTATTGCAGTTGGTTTGTTCATTAATAGGCTCCATAAAATTAATAACCGCTATTTTGCTTACTTGTGGTATAAATAAAACAACCAGTTTTGTTATTTTGTATATACCAGAAAGGTACGGATGAAAACATTAAATATTTCTCTTGAAAATACACAATTAGCATTGTATTTAAAGATCGCTGAAGCAATTCGAGATGCAATTAAAGATGGTGCAGTTATGCCTGCTGAAAAATTACCCTCAACACGTACTTTGGCTGAGCAGTTATCCGTTAATCGTCATACCGTTATGGCGGCTTATAATGAATTAATTGCGCAAGGCTGGGTTGAAACAAAACAGAGGCAAGGTTATACCGTATCTTTGACACTGCCGATCTACAGCTCATTAGCTAATAAAGCGAAGCAAATAAGGCAGGGTAACAAACATAGTTGGCGAGTAATAAAGCAAAATCAAGGTTCACTTACTCGTCCTGCTCATGACTATTCATTTAACTTTGCAGGCGGAAATCCTGATATTGATCTATTCCCTTTTAACGAGTTTAGAGGATTTATTAATGAAGCTTTAAATCGTCCATCTATTAAAGAATTAAATTATGGTGAGAATAGTGGTTTTAAACCGTTTATTAAAGAGGTGGGTACTTACTTACGTAGAGTGAGGTCCATAATAGATAAAGAAATTATTGTGGTTAATGGTACACAAGAGGCATTGTATATTCTTTCACAGGTATTATTAAAATCAGGGGATAAAGTTGCTGTTGAAAATTTAGGGTATCGTCCTGCGTGGGCTGCATTGAAAAATGCTGGAGCTGAATTGGTTGGTATAAAGCAAACAGAAGAAGGCATTGATGTAGGTGATTTTGAATTGCTAATTAAACAAGAAAAAATTCGACTGTTATACCTAACTCCGTTACACCAATATCCTACAACAATAACGTTATCTGTCGCAAAGCGAGTGCAACTATATCGGCTTGCTCAACAATATAATATTCCCATTATTGAAGACGACTATGATCATGAGTTTCATTATAGCAGCCAACCTTTACCACCAATGGCTGCTAATGATCCATCAGGATTAGTCATTTACCTTTCGAGTTTTTCTAAAATAATGTTCCCTGGAATTCGTCTTGGTATTATTGCTGTCGACAAATCATTAGCACAGCATATTGTAAGTTATCGAACGCTTATTAATCATAAAGCCAATGTACTACTACAAGATGCCGTCGCAAGGTGGATGAAAGACGGTGGTTTTGAGCGCCATTTACGTAAATCAACACGACAATACCAAAAACGAAGAGAATGCATGGTAGATATACTCAATTCCTTTGTTGATGATGGGCTTAATATTCAGTTTACTATACCGAAAGGCGGTATGGCACTTTGGGTAAATGTTAACAAAAATGCGCAAGAAATTGCTGATTCGGCCAAAAGCAAAGGCATATTCTTACTTGCAGAAAATGCCTTCCACTTAACCCCTAAAAACAATGAGAATAAGTTTATTCGTTTAGGTTTTGCAGGGCAAAGTGAAGAAAAAATTAAACAAGGGCTGTTAATGCTTAAGCCCTTATTGGCTTAAAACAGCTCTTCTTCTTCGTTTTTAACACCATCTTCACTTTGAAAAATATCAACACTATTGTCTTGGCTTGTATACTCTGTTGGTGCTGTGCCTAGTTGAAAGTATTCAAATAAGCTGCTTTTATTTGTATTTGCAGTGAGTTTCCCTGTTGCTTTATCAATACGAACTGAAACAATTTCGGTAGGTGGCTCAAAGGGTTCAGGAGTAATATCGGTTAAGGCAACCTTCATAAAATCGATCCAAGCAGGTTGCGCAGATTTTGCACCAGCTTCTGTACCTGTGATTTGATTTTTTCCTAGGTTGTTGTTGTAAATTGATTTACCTAAATTACGACTAGGATCATCAAAACCGATCCAAGAGGTTGTCACTAAACGGCGAGAAAAACCAGAAAACCAAGCGTCTTTTCCTTCATTGGTAGTTCCTGTCTTACCTGCAATATCTCTACGCTCTAATGCTCTTGCGCGCCAGCCAGTACCTTGCCAGGTATTCTCTGCTGACCAATCAGCCCCCCAAATAGCACTATTAAGCGCTTGGGTGATCAAAAATGCATTTTGCGCTGAAATAACTCTAGGCGCAGAGGTTATTTGAGGAAGAGTAATTGAGTTATCTACGTTACTCAAAGGATCTAGCTCAATATTTGTTTCTGTATTTTTAATATATGCAGTAGTCGTATCGCTTAATTCACAAGGCTCACAAGCTATACTTGGATTAGCTTGGAAAATCACTTCACCATCAGCACTTTCTATACGTTCGATTAAATAAGGATCAATTAAGAATCCGCCATTGGCAAAAGTAGCAAACCCTGTAACGACCTCTAATGGAGTTAAGGATGCTGAGCCTAATGCTAAAGACTCATTGCGAGGTAGATCGTCAGGAGAAAAACCAAAGGAAGAAAGATGATCAATGGCTTGATCTAGTCCTATACTTTTCAGCAACCTTACCGCAATAACATTCTTTGATTGCGCTAATGCTAAACGCATTCTTATTGGGCCAACATAAATTTCAGGGGAATTTTTTGGACGCCAAACAACACCGCTACTTTTATCCCATTGATTAATAGGTGCGTCGTTAATTAAAGAGGCAAGTGTAAAGCCATTTTCTAATGCAGCAGAATAAATAAAAGGTTTAATATTTGAGCCTACTTGACGCTTGGCTTGAGTAACACGGTTAAATTGACTTTGCTTATAACTAAAACCACCAACTGCCGCTTTTATCGCCCCATTATCAGGTGAAATTGAAATAATTGCCGCACTTGCTTTTGGTAACTGACTTAATCTATATTCATCAGAAGATGATTTATTTACTAAAATAACATCCCCATAATGGAATATATCGCTAGCTTTTTTGGGTGGTAGACCTTGTTTTTGATCATTAATATATGGGCGTGCCCAAGCCATACCAGCCCATGGGATGATTGCTTCTTTGTTATCTCGTAAAGTGATATTAACTGAGCGCTCGTTAATTTCAGTTACTACCGCAGGGACTAACATTTGGTAATAATTAACTTTGTCTAGTGCTATTGATATTTCATCGATGGTGAGTAGGTTTGGTTCTTGTAATAATTCAATATTATCATTAGCTATTTCCCTTTTATTTAATTTTGTTTCTTCAGCTAACTTAGGGCGTAGGGATAAAATGGCACCGCGGTAACCATGGCGTTGGTCATAACGTAATAAATTATTAGTTACTGCATCATGTGCCGCTTGCTGTAATTTGTTCGTTACCGTGGTAAAAACTTTATAGCCACCAGTGTAGGCTAGCTCTTTCCCATAACGTTCAATCATTTCTTTATGTGCCATTTCGGCAACGTAAGGTGCATTTAGTGCTATTTTTGCACCATGGCGTTTACCTGTAATAGGTGCTGTTTTTGCTTGCTGATATTCCTGCTTAGTTATATATCCGCTGACTAACATGCGTTGTAAAACCGTTGTGCGACGAATTTTGGCGCGATCTGGTTTGCTAATAGGGTTATAAGTAGACGGTGCTTTAGGCAGCCCTGCTAATACGGCTATTTGTTCTAAGTTAAGCTGGTTAAGTGCTTTACCGTAATAAACTTGAGCAGCAGCACCAAAACCAAAAGATCGGTGTCCTAAAGGTATTTTGTTAATATAAAGCGTTAAAATTTCATTTTTAGTTAATAAGCTTTCAATATGAAAAGATAAGAATATTTCTCTAATTTTGCGGGTATAAGTGATTTCTCGTGTCAAAAAGAAATTTCGAGCTACTTGCATAGTTATGGTGCTAGCGCCCCCACTATCATTACCAGTAAGTTTTCCTAAAATAGCACGACCCATTCCAATAGGATCTACACCAAAATGATAGTAAAATCGATCATCTTCTGTTGCTAATAAAGCATCAATTAATTGCTGAGGTATCTCATCAAAGGTTAAAGGTATACGTTTTTTTTCGCCAAATTGAGAAATTAATAAACCATCATGACTATAGATTTGCATAGGCGTTTGCCATTGAACGTCTTTTAATGAGTTGATATTAGGCAATTCATTGCGCAAAGTTAAATACAAAACAAATGTACCCAAAATAGCAATAAAAGTTAAAATTAGGGTCACTTTAAAAAAAAATTTGGCTGAAAACACTACAATCACTCTATTTATGGGGAAAATTGTCATATAATGCTAGTATATCTTGTAAAACCATGTAATAAATGTATTTATGTGAAAAAGATATCTAAAATAATTACAATAAAATAATTTAGTGGGTTGTTATGCTAGATAAACTATGGAAAAAGAAAACAACTATGATGGTTGGGATCGATATTGGATCTCATTCGGTCAAAGCGGTTTTGCTCAGCCAAGGTAGTAAAGGCTATGTTCTAGAAGATTTTGCTATAGAGCCAATGAGTCGTGGTGCAGTTGTTGATCGTGAAATTCAGGATATTGAAGCGGTTGGTAATGTTATTGCTAAAATTCGTCAAAGCATACCAATGAAAGCTAAAGAGGCTGCTGCTGCAGTTTCTGGGCAAACAGTTATTACTAAAATAATTTATATGGATGTGTCACTGAACGAGGAAGAGTTAGCCAGTCAAATTGAAATTGAAGCAGATAGTTTAATTCCTTATCCTTTAGATGAAGTAAGTTTAGACTTTGAAACTTTAGATGTAAACGAATCTGACCCTAGTAAAGTTAATGTTTTACTCAGTGCTGCACGTACAGAGTCTATTGAAGCACGAGTTGCTGCATTAGAAGCAGGAGATTTTACTGCAAAAGTTATTGATGTTGAATCATACGCAGTAAGTCGTTCCCACGATTTATGTTTATCACAACTACCTGATGATGCAGCAGATAAAACGGTTGCAATAGTAGATATAGGCGCAACTATGACGCTATTTTCAGTAACCAAAGCGGGTAAACACCTTTATAGTCGAGATCAAATGTTTGGTGGCGAACAATACACTCGCTCAATCGTTTCATATTACAATAAATCTTTTGAAGAAGCTGAAGAAGCAAAAATAACTAACGATTTACCTCCAAATTATACTTTTGAAGTATTAGCCCCTTTTCATACTATACTTATGCAACAAATACGTCGGGCAATTCAAATGTTTTTGACTTCAAGTGGTGCAAGCAAAGTTGATTATTTACTTGTTTCAGGTGGTACTGCGTCTATTGAAGATATTGAAAAATTACTGACCGATGAGTTAGGGATACATACTGTTATTGCTAACCCTTTTAATGATATGACGCTAGCGCCATCTATAAATGAAGAAAAGCTAACTAAAGTAGCATCACAATTAACTGTGGCTACAGGGTTAGCGTTAAGGAGCTTTACGCCATGGCATATATAAACCTGCTCCCTTGGCGCGAAGAAGCCCTCAAGGTAAAACAAAAAGAATTTTTCACTATTTTAACTGCAGCAGGTGTATTGGCCTTTGCTTTAATTTTTGCAGTGAACTTATTTTTTCAGGCCCGTATTGATGGTCAAATGGTGCGTAATCAGTTTTTGAAAAATGAAATTCAAAAGCTTGATATACAAATCGCAGAAATCAAAACATTAAATGATAAAAAAGCTGCATTACAAAAACGTATTGATGTGGTTGAACAATTACAGCGTAGTCGCAATGTGGGTACACAAGTACTTGATGAAATAGCAAAAATCATTCCTAACGGCGTTTATATCACTCAACTCGATAAACAGGGAAATAGTATAGAAATTATAGGTAAGAGTGAGTCAAACAATCATTTGGCAAACATGATTAGAGCGGTTGAATTATCAGACTTATTTACAGACGCTACACCAGAGTCGATTACTTCTGATGACGGTTCACCAAAACTGTTGAGTAGCTTTAAAATGAGAGTGAAAATACAAGGCTTAGTGGATGACACCGAACTTGCTAATAAAGCAAAAGGAGGTGGCAAGTGAAATTTGATAAATCACAATTTGAAAGCCTTGATCTAGAAAATATTGGCCAATGGCCTGCTGCTCCAAAGTTAGTCTTGACTATATTTTTAGCAGTGATGGTTATTTTTTTAGGGTATATAGGGTTGGTTAGTGACAAAATAGATCAACTTAAACGTGTTAAAGCTGAAGAAGTTACTTTAAAACAGTCATATCAAACAAAATATCATGTTGCAGCAAACCTAGAGTTATTTAGGGCGCAAATGCTTAAGGCAGAAGATATTTTTGCAACTCAATTACGAAGCTTACCTAATAGCTATGAAATCCCTGGTTTGTTAGATGATATTACCTTTATTGGTACAACAAGCGGATTAGAATTTGTAAAATTAGAGTGGCAGCCAGAAATTAGTAAAGAAATTTATATTGAGTTACCAATCGATATTGAAGTTAATGGCTCGTACCATTCATTTGGTAATTTTGTTAGTAAAATTGCAGGCTTGCCAAGAATAGTAACCTTACATAATTTTAAAATTGATATTCTTCAAACTGGCGTTGACACGCTAAATTTAAAGCTTGAAGCGAAAACATACCGTTATCAGGAGCAGGAGGCTAAAACACAATGAGAATACTAGTTTTAATTGCTTTAGTTTTTGTTAGTGGTTGTTATGATGACACTAGTGATCTTAGTGCGCATATGAAACATATACAAGCAACAACAACAAGCCAAATTGCTCCGATGCCAGAAGTGCATCCGTTCAATCATTATGATTACTCAGCATTCGACTTAAGAAGTCCATTTTCATTACCAAAACCTGAAGCTATCCAGCAAAAAATTCAACAAATGTCTGGTTGCTTAAGTCCAGATCCTCGTCGTCGTAAGCAACCACTAGAGAAGTTTGCTCTGAGTGATCTTACAATGCGTGGCACAATGGGTGATGATGGCGTACTTTGGGCATTGATGGAAGCATCAGATTTTACTTTGCATAGAGTGTCAATTGGTAGTTATTTAGGCCTGTTTGATGGTCGTATTACAGAAGTGAGTACTAAAAGCGTGAAATTAGTAGAATTAACACCTGATGGTGCAGGTTGTTGGGTAGAGCGAGAAACCGTAATGAAAATTGCTCAATCTGTATCGGAAGGGTAAAGGAAATAATAATGCTATTTAATAAAATGAAAAATTATAAAAGTTTTGCTGCAGTAACCTCTTTGAAACAAAATTGGCTTGCTTGTTTAAGCATAATAACACTCGTTGTTGCATCTTTTAATATTAGTGCAGAACAAGTTAGCCAAAGTGAGTTGCAAGGAATTTCCTATAATACAATTCAAGATGACCAAATTGAATTGGTTTTTGAATTTTCTGCAGAAATATCTTCTTTACCTACAATTGATACTTCAATGACTCCTGCTTTTGTAAAAATTAATTTTTCTGCTGACAGTTATGATAATAAGTTACAGGAAACGCTAGTTAACCATGCAGGTGTTACTAATGTTGTTGTAGATAACACATCAGGAAAAGTGGTTGCTACAATTAATTTAGAGAGTTTGTCAGTATTTGATGTTGCTTTAGAGGGTAAAAAATTCTCTATAATACTTAATTATGGCGAGTCTGCTAGTATTGTTGAAAAATTAAGTCCAGCGGGTGAACAGTTTATTAATCATGTAGAGTCACTTGATTTTCGCTTAGGCGAAAACAACTCAGCAGAAGTATTAGTTTACCTAAAAGACAGTATGGTTGCTGTTGACGTTAATGATAAGTTGGGCAAAGTTAATATTGCATTTCATAATACTCAAATAGTTGAAGATTTATTATATAAGCTTGATGTAACTGATTTTGGTACCATTGTTTCTGGAATAGAAACATTTAAAGATGGACGTAATACCCGTTTAGTTATAGATGTAGATACACATTTTACTTTTTCGCATAAACAGCAGGGTAATTTGTTTGTGCTTTCTGTTAAAGAAAAAGAAGAGAAAGTGCCTGGTTATTTAGCTGACAGTGAAGACTTTACTGGCCGTACTATTTCTCTTAACTTTCAAGATATTCCTGTACGAACAGTATTGCAAATTATTGCCGATTATAATGAATTTAACCTCATTACTAGTGATACTGTTACAGGTAACATTACGCTGCGTTTAGATGGCGTACCTTGGGATCAAGCACTAGATATCATTTTAAAAGTTAAAGGCTTAGATAAGCGCATGCAAGGTAATATCTTAATGGTAGCACCAAGTGATGAGCTAGCAGCTAGAGAAGCTAAAAACCTACAAGCGCAGCAACAAGTAGAAGAATTGGCGCCACTTTATTCTGAATATGTCCAAATAAATTATGCAAAAGCAAGTGAATTTTCTGATCTAATTAAAAATGAAGATACTAGTATATTATCTCCACGAGGTAGTGTTTCTGTAGATGAACGTACAAATACATTACTTATTCGTGATACGGCAAAAAGCATTGAAGATATTAAGCGCATGGTGAATATTTTAGATATTCCTGTACGACAAGTTATTATTGAAGCACGTATGGTAACGGTTAAAGATAATATAAATGAAGAACTTGGTATCCGTTGGGGTGTAACTGATACAGATGGTCAGTATGCTACTTCAGGTTCATTAGAAGGTGCTGGTTCTGCCGCTGGCGGTATTGCTCCTGCACTTGCCGATAGACTAAATGTTAACTTACCTGTGGCTAGTCCTGCAGGTGCATTAGCCTTCCAAGTAGCGCGTTTGGCTGATGGTACAATATTAGATCTTGAACTAAGTGCTATGGAAAAAGAAAACAAAGGTGAAATTATTGCGAGCCCGCGTATAACCACAGCGAACCAAAAAGAAGCTTATATTGAGCAAGGTGTTGAAATACCTTATCAAGAAGCGGCATCAAGTGGTGCTACTGCTACTCAATTTAAGAAGGCGGTATTAAGCTTAACGGTAACACCGCATATTACACCAGATGATAAAATTATTTTAGACTTGGTTGTGACTCAAGATACGGTTTCTGATGTACAAAGTGGTCAAGCACCTGCAATTGATACACAACGTATTGGTACACAGGTTTTAGTGAATAATGGTGAAACCATTGTACTAGGTGGTATTTATCAACAATCAATTATAAGCACAATTTCTAAAATACCTGTATTAGGCGATATTCCTTATTTTGGTTGGTTATTTAGGAATACTAACCAGTTTAATGAGAAAAAAGAATTACTCATTTTTGTAACTCCACGTATTGTTACAGAGCATTTTTAACACAAATAATTCATGTTAAAGTTAGTAAGTTGGACTTTTTGTCTGACTTACTAACAATGTTACTTGCAATCTTACCCCAACAATTGCGATAATTACGCCCTTGAAATTTCCGAGGGAGACCTCTATAACATCAAAAGGCATATAGTAATTGCTGTATTCTTCCTTTTGATATGACCTGTAACAAACGAGTATTAAGTAAATCTAATGGCAGAAAAACGTAACATTTTCCTTATTGGCCCTATGGGTGCAGGTAAAAGCACAATAGGTAGAGAGCTTGCTGACAGGCTACATCTTGAGTTTTTCGACTCTGATCAAGAAATTGAACGCCGTACCGGAGCAGATATTGCTTGGGTTTTTGATCTTGAAGGCGAAGAAGGGTTTCGTAAAAGAGAAGAGGGTGTTATTGAAGACTTAAGCGAAAAGCAAGGTATTGTTTTAGCAACAGGCGGTGGCTCAGTTATTAGTCTTCAAGTTCGTAATCGTCTTTCGGCACGTGGCATTGTTGTTTATTTGGAAACGACCATTGATAAGCAAGTGGCTCGTACACAAAGGGATCGTCGTCGTCCTTTATTACAAACATCAGAAGAACCACGAACAGTATTAGAAAACTTAGCAGTTGAACGTAATCCTCTCTATGAGGAAATTGCTGATGTAGTGATTAAAACTGATGATCAAAGTGCTAAAGTTGTTGCTCATAAAATAATTGAGCGCTTAGATTTTTAATAAGACTTCCTTATCAAACCACATTAGTAGTAATCTAAGTGGTTTGATACCATAGAATTATTTGGTAATACCTACTATGCCCACTCTCAATCTTGATTTAGGCTCTCGCAGTTACCCTATTTATATAGATACTGGTTTATTTAATAACACCGATCTATTTGCAGCTCATATTCGCGCAAAGCGTGTTTGTATTGTAACAAATACTATTGTTGCTCCTTTGTATCTTGAAAATATTAAAGATAAATTGTCAGGTTTTGAGCTTGATGAAATTATTTTACCTGACGGTGAAGCTGAAAAAAGTTTAGCTAATTTTGAGCATATTATGTCTCACTTGCTAGCAAATGAGCATGGGCGTGATACTACCTTAATTGCGTTAGGTGGTGGTGTTATAGGGGATATAGTAGGGTTTGCTGCAGCATGTTATCAACGTGGTATCGACTTTATTCAGGTGCCAACAACGGTATTATCGCAAGTAGATTCATCTGTAGGTGGAAAAACTGCGGTTAATCACCCTCTTGGTAAAAATATGATTGGCGCATTTTATCAGCCGAAAGCTGTTATTATTGATATTAATAGTTTAGTTACATTACCTGTACGTGAGTTTAATTCAGGTATGGCTGAAGTCATTAAATACGGTATTTTAGGTGATTATCATTTTTTTGTTTGGTTAGAGCAGAATATAAGCTTAATAAAAGCGGGCGATAAAAACACTTTAGCTAAAATGATTGAAAAGTGCTGTCAATGCAAGGCTGATATTGTCGCAAAAGATGAAACAGAGGCTGGAGTACGTGCTTTGCTTAATTTAGGGCATACTTTTGGTCATGCAATAGAAGCAGAGCAAGGCTACGGTAATTGGCTTCATGGCGAAGCCGTAGCTACTGGCATGGTACTTGCTGCTAAATTAGCAGTAGCAATGAATTTGCTTGAAGTGTCAGAACTTTGTCGAATAGAATCGCTTATTAAAGCGTTTGATTTACCATTACAGGCTCCCGAAACTATGAGCTGTGATGATTTTGTTCGCCATATGCGCCGAGACAAAAAAAATATTGGCGGAAAATTACGTTTTATTGTTCCTACCGCGATAGGCCAGTCAGAAATTCGTGATGACATCACTCAAGAGATACTTCAGCAAATTCTATAATCGTTTTGGCTTTATTTAATATTTTACTATGTTAGGTAATAATACGTGTAGAAGGGTTGAATATGTCCGCAGTAGCGCACACAAGTATAGAAGATGTGAATATAGCTTCCGTGCAACTAAATACTGAACCAACAGTCACCTCAATAAGTGTCAGTGCACGAATTGATTATATCCAACGCTTTTCTAAGCAAGCTGTTTTAGTTATAGATGATAATGTTGATGTGTACACTCAGGCGGCACGTCAATTTCTTATTAACCTTTCCAAAGAAAAATCTAGCCAAGAAGCAAATCAAGAAGTTAATGTTGCTTTTGTTTCTGCTTCAACAAAACTAAATGATATTCAAATGCGGTGCCGTTTAATTGAACAGCTATTTGCGAATACCTTGTTTGATCCTGAAAAATCATTGGCTGTGAGTATATTGCAACTTAGTAAAAAGAGTAAAGACAGTTTAACTATTGTTGTAGAACATGCTCATGCATTGTCGTTACAAATGAAATATGAGCTTTGCCAGTTAGTTGATGTGGCAAATAAAATTAACAGTAAAATTCATGTCGTATTATATGGGCAAGAACAAGCGGCACAAGATGCCGCTACAAACAAAAGTATTTTTAAAAATAAATTAGCGATTGTTGATGCAAAAACAGGACAATTATTTTCTTTGGAACATGCCAAATTTAATAATGAAAAGAAAGTGTTTACGAAGATGTTTTGGAAAAAATCAACAATAAGCGTGGTTTCAATTAGTGTGCTTATTGGACTTTCTTGGTTTACATTGATTAAGTACGATAACTTTGGTTTATCTCAATTGCCTGTTTCTAATGTTAAAAGCTCAGATAAAAGCTCAGATAAAAGCTTGATAATGTCAAGTTCAAAGCTAATTAAAGAAGATAAAAAAGAGTCAATGGCAAAAAATTTCATAGTGGCAAAAGACCTAAATGAGTTAGCTGTGACAGCAGATATACATGCAGCCCTATTAGGGGAAGCATTTGTAGCTAAAGTGGAAAATAAGCCAGCTCAAGCAATTGATATTCTACAAGCGCTTGATTTGAGTGTGAACAAAGCAATTTTACCCGCGACAGTAACAGCGGAAGTGTTTAAACCAGCAACGCCTAGCTTAGCAATGGTTAATTCAACAATGAGTGGCTCAGAGATAAATATAAAGCCCGAAACTGACAAACAAATAATACCCGCGCAAGTGGTAAACCTAAAAGCTAATGAACTAATTAATACTGAATTACCCATAAAGTTGACACCAAGCTATTATATAAATTCATCAACAGGTTATGTTGTTCAAATTGTTGGTTTTACCGATATGACCTTACTTGCTCGTTTTATTGAAAATAATCCTAGCCTTGAATATTTTAGTTATCAAAAAAAGCTAAATAATAAGGTATTTGTTGTTTTAACAACGAAGGTTTTTGATAGTCAAGAACGGGCACGTATAGCACTTCAAGACTTACCTAAACCTATTATTGAAAGAGGTGTATGGATTAAGGCACTCTCAACTGTTCAAGTTGAAATCAATGAATTCTAAGTCATTTAAATAGAAATAAATATCGTTAATCATTAAATAAAGATACAATCGTTTTTCACTTTTTATTAGTACCTATTCAGGCCAAAATGAGTCATGCGAAAATGAACAAAAAGCATCGTGCATTTTTAAAATGGGCAGGAGGGAAAAACAAAGTTGTAGGTGACATAGCTAGTTTATTACCTTTAAAAGGGAAGCGAAGGTTAGTGGAACCCTTCGTTGGTGGTGGCTCAGTTTTCCTTAATTTAGATTTTGACGAATATCTTTTGATGGATATGAATCAAGATTTAATCTCATTATTTAACATCATTAAAAACCAACCTACTCAATTTATTTTGGATGCTGAGAAATTCTTCAAAGGTGATAAAAATCAGCCTGAAAAGTATTACGAACTGAGAAGTCAATTTAATCAATCTAACGACTCATATGAACGTTCATTATTGTTCTTGTATCTTAATAGACACGGCTATAATGGATTATGCCGTTATAACAAGAGCGGTGGATATAATGTTCCTTTTGGCAGATATAAGCATCCATATTTTCCCAAAGCAGAACTGATTAATTTTTCTGAAAAAGCCAAAAAAGCAATTTTTATACAGGGTGACTTTGAAACAGCATTCTCTCAACTCCGTTCAGATGATGTTGTTTATTGTGATCCTCCATACTCACCAATAAATCCGACTTCAAATTTTACGGCATATGCTGGTAATTCGTTTACAGATGAAGATCAAAAAAGATTAGTTGCTTGTGCTGAAGTGGCAAAAAGTAAAAATATTCCAACATTGATATCAAATCATTATGTAGATTTCACGCGTGAACTTTATAAAGAAGCAACTAAAAATAAGTTATTTCAGGTACAGCGTTCAATAAGCCAAAAGGGAAAAGGGCGAATTAAGGTACAAGAAATATTAGCACTTTATAAATAAAAGTTGATGCAAGCCCTCGTTAAAATCACCTAAAAAATAGTAATCATTAGTTCTTATAAAATAAGCGTGTTGCTTTTTTTTATTCTTATTACAACCCTATGGTACTTTAAATTCAAGGGTATCAATATTATCTTTTCAAATAGAAAAACAAATTAAGCGTTTTCGATTAAGCTAAATTAAATAACAACAAAAAAAGCTCCCGAAGGAGCTTTAGAAATAGGTCAAATAAATGAGAGGGGTTTTAAGTTGTTCTGACCCTTTTGATTTTCAATTCAATTCCTTTAATTAAGCATATATATCATGATCACCAACATCAATAAGTACTAATTTACCATCATCCATAAGCTTCAAAGTCAGTACAACTCGGTACTGCATATTTATGGATATCGAATGGCACCTCTTGTTTTTTATCGGATGCAGCCTCAATGATGGGTGTAAAGGATCTAAAGACAATAATTTTAATGTTTTAACATATTGCTTTATAAGTTCAGGATGCTTCTTAAAAAACTTTCTTTCACGTTTAGCATATGAATCAGGGATAATAATCTTAAATGTCATTGGTTATTTCTTTTTGCAATGTTAAAGCATAATTTTCAATATCTTCAATGGTTGTATAATCACCTTTAACCAAGCATGCTTCTGCTTCATTTATCGCTTGCTCAAGCTGAAACTCTCGGTATTGATTAAATGCTTCCGAAGACAAAATCACATACTTTTCTTTACCTCTTACATTAATCATTAAACTATTATCATTACTATTTGACATTGCCCGTTCGATACCGATAATGCCATTTCGTTTCAAGTCATTCGCATTTATTGACAGCATAATTATACCTTTTTGTTCATTTGCTAAAGAAACATAATAGCACATTAAACAGCTCGATTGACAGCGCAAATATTTGTCTGCTTTTTACTGATAATTACCACGTCATGGATGGCGAGTAAGTAATTTAATTTCAGGCAACAAAAAAGCTCCCGAAGGAGCTTTAAAATTAGGTCAAATAAATGAAAGGGGTTTTAAGTTGTTCTGACCCCATTTAATTTCATTTAAGACCAATCTTAACAGTATCCTGCTGTGAGACAACCACCACTTACTGTCCAAGTTGCGATTGAATTATTTACTACGGCAGAGGAAGTTAGAATAAAGTCATCTGCAGTAGCAATGCCATTAGAGGCTGTAGGCGTAACCGTTATAGTATAACCAGTATTATCACCACCTAGTGCAACCGATGCAACTTGAGCACCCTGACTCCATGAAGCAGCCGCTGCAATTGTTGAGCAATCAGCAGGATTATTTGTTTGAACACATAGTTCAATGGCTGTTTTAGCTGGTGTCGCTGCTAATACAACTTCTGAAAAACGTGCTCGTGAAGTATAAGTCTGATAAGCAGGCAATGCTACAGCAGCCAAAATACCAATAATGGCAACTACGATCATTAATTCAATAAGGGTAAAACCTTTTTGAGCTCTATTCATTGCGTTTAAGTTTTGCGTTGTTTTAAGTAAATTTTTCATAGTTATAATTTCCATTAATTGCTACGGGGGCTGTAGTTAATATGCGACATATTTTTATAAATGTAAAATAATGTCACGTTTTTTTTTGTTT
>JADGDH010000024.1 GCA_016745015.1 Colwellia sp. | reverse complement strand
CAAAAATCAGGAGACTTTTGGTGACCCTATGGGCTATGGCGCGATGGAATATACATACCATTTATTAGCTAAAGAGTGCGGTATTGATATGATGCCATGCTATTTACTTAATGAAGGAAACAGAAGACATTTCATTACCGAGAGATTTGATCGCAATGGTAATGAAAAAATACACGTACAAACACTGAACGGATTAGAGCATGTAAGCTACAAACAAATAGGTTCGTACTCTTATGCTGAGCTATTTAGCACAGCAAGAAAGTTGAACCTTAGCCCAATTGATGCCATGCAGTTATTTAGACGAATGGTATTTAATGTAATCTCTCGAAACCATGACGACCACGCCAAGAATTTTGGATTTTTATTAGATAAAGATAATAAATGGCAATTAGCACCTGCTTACGACCTAGCTTATAGCTACAAACCTGACAGTCACTGGGTGAGCAAACATTGGATGACACTCAATGGAAAACAAGATAACTTCACAAGAGACGACTTCTATAGTTTTGAAAAGCTAAGCCCAATCTTCAGCAAGCGGAATATAAACGAGGTTTTAAATCAAACTATTGAAGCCGTATCCCAATGGGAAAAACTCGCTTCAGAGCAAGAAGTACCCAATTCACTTATAAAAGAAGTAAGCAGAAATTTAAGGACATTCTTGTAGTAAAGCTGTGAGCAACTAGCTCATTAAAGGCAAGGCTTTTTGTAAGCGACTATATCTATCTTTATCGAATTTTTTCAGCTTTTTTTCTTAACTATTCTCTTTCAGGTAAGTAAATAAATTTCTATAATGTTTACCTAGCTTTTCTGCCTTTTTTTCTTTTGCGGCATTGCGAACGAGCTGCTTTAATTTTTGACGGTCCATTGCTTCAAACTCTAGCAGTAAAGCTTCAACGCCATCATTACCTTGTGCTATTAACTCATCTCTTATATTTTCTAAACGGACAAATTTAGCTGTGGCTTGTTGATGTTTATTGGCCATTACATCAATAGCTTGATGAATTGGGGCTAGATCCGTTTCAAGCAATATTTTAGCGGTATGTCGAATATGGCGGCGTAGCGCTTCGTGCTTATTTTTAATTTTATCTGCAACAATCATGGCATGTTTTAAATCCTCATTTAAGGGAATTAGACTTCGCTGATGCTTCGACATTTCTATTAAAGATTGTGCGAAATCTTGCAATTGATGCATTTCTTTCTTTATTTCAGTTTTACTTTTTAATTCTTCGTCCATTTCTGGTGTTAAGTCGTCGATATCGTTGGCTGACTGGGGCATAATAGTTGCTAATGTAAATTGTATAAATATTGTCTTTATTATACGCAAAAACCAGTAAAGTTAATATTTTAAATCTAATTCTAAAGAAAAATAAGTAGATAAAAAAACTATGAACGAAGTAAACCAACCGAGTGATCCATTAATAGAACAGCTTGATAAAGTAAAAGATCGTGTTGCTAAAGTACTTGAACTAGCCAAATCTTTAGGGGCAGATGGTGCAGAAGTCGCGATGAGCCGTCAACAAGGGTTAAGCGTTGGTACTCGCCTTGGAGAAGTTGAAAATGTTGAGTTTACCAACGATGGCGCTTTGGGGGTAACGGTTTATCAACAAGGCAGAAAAGGTAGTGCTTCAACGGCTGATTTGTCTGAAAAGGCACTTACTCAAGCAGTAGAGGCTGCCGTTAATATTGCAAAATATACCTCAGTTGATGATTGCTCTGGTTTGGCTGATAAAGAATTGCTAGCGATGCAAACACAAGATTTAGACTTATACCATCCAAAAGCGTTAAGTACAGAGCAGGCGATAGAAATTGCAAAGGAATGTGAGCAAAGTGCGTTAAATAGTGACAAACGCATAACAAATTCAGACGGTGCAAGTTTAGATTGCTTCTCTGGTTTTAAAGTTTATGGTAATAGTCATGGGCAATTGGTTGGTTATCCTAGCTCTCGACATAGCTTAAGTTGTGTTGTTATTGCGGGTAGCGATGATGAAATGCAGCGTGACTATGCTTATGATGTTAACCGAGACTTTTCATTATTAGACAGTGGCGCTTGTATAGGCGAAAAAGCGGCGAGCGAAGTTATATCGCGTTTAAATCCTCAAAAGCTCGCTACAATGAAGGTGCCTGTACTTTTTCGAGCAGATATTGCAAACACCATTTGGGGACATTTTATTACTGCTATTAGTGGTGGTAATTTATATCGTAAATCATCATTTTTACTTGATGCTTTAGGTAAAGCGATTTTTCCTGATTTCTTGTCTATTCAAGAGCGACCGCACATTGTTAAAGCTTTGGCGAGTAGCGCTTTTGATAGTGAAGGTGTATTGACTCAAGATCGGGATATTATTACAGCAGGTACATTAGAAACGTATCTTTTAACAAGTTATTCTGCACGTAAGTTAGGGCTTACTAGTACAGGCCATGCAGGTGGGATTCATAACTGGTTAGTTGCAGATAAAAATGTTGCATCAAAAGGAAGTAAAGAAGCTGATTTTGATGCGATGTTAAAAACCTTAGGTACAGGCTTGTTAGTTACAGAATTAATGGGGCAGGGCGTTAATATTGTTAATGGCGACTATTCACGCGGTGCTGCAGGTTTTTGGGTAGAAAATGGCGAAATTGCTTATCCAGTAAGTGAAATTACTATTGCTGGTAATTTAGAACAAATGTTTAAAGGTATTGTTGCCGTTGGTTCAGATGTTGATAAGCATGGCAGTATTTTTACCGGTTCAATATTGATTGATGAAATGCAAGTGGCAGGGCAGTAATACTGAAGCTCTAGGAGCTAGGCTTTAGGAACTAGAGCCTAAGTCAACAACAATGTCGCTGTACCCAAAAAGGCAAAGATCCCTACAACATCGGTTACGGTGGTGATAATAACACTACCAGCAAGTGCAGGGTCAATATTAAGGCGTTTTAATAATAACGGAATAGCGACCCCTGCCAAGCCTGCGGCGGTCATGTTCATTAACATAGCAAAGGCTATTACGGCGCCTAACATTAAATCTTGCTTCCAAATAGCAACGACAGTAGCAATTAATAGTGCCCAAATAATACCGTTGAGAAAACCAATCGCTACTTCTTTATTTAATAATGCTCGTGCATTGCTATTCCCGACATGACCTAGTGCCATACCACGAATAACTAAGGTTAACGTTTGATTCCCTGCAACCCCTCCCATACTGGGCACTAAGGAATTAAGAACAGCTAAAATAGCGAGTTGCTGAAAAAGTCCTTCAAACATACTGGTAACTGCTACCGCTAATAAAGCGGTGATTAAGTTAACACCAAGCCATAAAGAGCGTTGCTTGGTACTTTTTATAACGGGAGCAAAAGTATCAGCTTCATCATCTAAACCTGCCATACTCATCATTGTGTGCTCGGCGTCTTCACGAATTATATCAATGACATCATCTATGGTGATACGACCAAGTAAATGGCCATCTTGATCCACTACAGGAGCAGAAAACCAATCATGCTTCTCAAATAATTGAGCAACTTCTTGTTCATCCATTTTTGCTTGAACAGCTTCTATTTCAGCATTGATTAAACTTGAGATAATGACTTCAGGATTAGCCGTAACAATGGCTGCTAGTGATATAGCACCAATAAAACGGTTATTTCTATCTACCACATAAAAAGAATCTGTTGCTTCAGGTAGTTGCCCTTTTAGCCGTAAATAACGTAATACCACATCAACGCTTACTTCAGGGCGTACAGTGATAGTGTCGGTATTCATGATACCGCCAGCGGTATCTTCGTCATAAGATAGTGCTGTTTCTACTCGGTTTCTATCTTGAGAGTCCATAGAGTTAAGGACTTTTCGATAAACACTATCGGGTAAGGTACGTAATACTTCAGCTAAATCATCAACATCCATGCCTTCGGCAACAGCAGCTAACTTTTCAGGTCGCATGCTTTGTAAAATACCTTTACGTACTTCTTCATTTAATTCTTCAAGTACTTCGCCGTGATGTTCAGCATCAATGAGTTGCCATAACACGGGTCGACTTTTAGCAGGAGAAGACTCAAGAAAGAGTGCTAAGTCATAGGCAGGCATATCTTGCAATAGTTTACGAACATAAACGAACATGCCACTATCAAGAGCTTCATTAACTTGATGTAGTCTTTGTTGAATATTTTCTTGTTCTATAATTTCAGGCATAGATATACTACTTGAAAGTTGGTACGTTGATTTACTTAAGCTCGTGTTAAGTTTATCTTAACTTTGTGTTTTGTGCAGCATTTTTACTTATTTGATGTAAATCATTCTTCCTCGTCAAACTTATCAGTAATTAGCTGGCTGATTGCTTGTAATGCTGCAGGCGCATCGGTTCCTTGAGCGGTTACTTTAACTATTTTACCTTGCCCACCAGCAAGTAACATAATAGCCATAATGCTGTTAGCATTGGCTTCTTTTTCTTCAAGACAGAGAGTTATTTGCGCTGAAAATTGTTGGCAAAGTTGTGCCAGCTTACTGGCTGCTCGGGCATGTAAGCCCAGTTTGTTAATAATTGTTAATTCTTTACTTAATGTAATGATGTTTTTTGTAGTGTGGCTAGATTGAGTGGGCATAAGTCGATCTACTTTTTGGCTTTTTCAATATCTCTGTGGTGAGTTTGTACATCTTTTTGTTCTTTACGAAAGTTGGCTGCTAATAACTCGGCAATATAAACGGAGCGGTGTTTACCGCCAGTACACCCAATAGCAATAGTAACGTAGCTACGATTATTTCGTTCTAAATGAGGTAACCAAGTCATCATAAAGCTATTAATTTGCCAGACAAATTTTGTCACAATAGGTTGACTAGCAAGAAAGTCTTTTACTGGCTGATCTAAACCTGTGTAGGGTTTTAAGTCTTGTTCCCAAAAAGGGTTAGGTAAAAATCGAGCATCGAATACATAATCAGCATCGGCAGGAATGCCGTGTTTAAAACCAAATGATTCAAAGACTAACACCATGCTGCCTGTTTTCTTTCCAAGAATTCTTTCTCGTACTAAATCAGCTAATTGGTGTGGACTTAACTGGCTAGTGTTAATGTACAAGTCGGCATTAGTAGAAATAGGAGTTAAGAGTTTCTTTTCTAGCGATATTGCTTGATCTAGTGCTATATTTTTTTTAATAAGAGGATGTAATCGTCTTGTTTCACTAAAGCGGCGGATTAGGTCATTATCGTCAGCATCTAAAAATAAGGTTGTTACATCAACGGCATTAGGTAAATATTCAATGATTTCTAGAATATCTTTTGGGTCATTTGGCAGATTACGAACATCTAAGCTTACTGCAACATTTTCATAATCATTAATAACGGTATGTGTTAATGCAGGTAATAGGTTAACAGGAATGTTGTCTACGCAATAATAACCTAAATCTTCTAGCACTCTTAAGGCAACTGATTTTCCTGAGCCAGAACGGCCACTAACAATAATAAGTTTCATACGTCCAATTTTCCGAGTAGGTTTCGAGCTTACTAAGTACTTTATTGGAATAAATCCAATTTAAAAATAAGTAAAATTTATTCTGGCAACGTGCAATAAGTTACGCTCTACATATTAATGCGTTTGTTGAATAAGGTTAAACATTTCTTGTTGATTAGTACACTTTCGTACTTGCTTAGCTGTTTTACGATTGCTAAATAGTTTTGCAATGCTTTGTAAAGTATCTAAATGTTCTTGTGTACTCTTTTGTGGAACGAATAAGCAGATGAATATATCTACAGGTTTGTTATCTATGGCGTCAAAGTCGATCGCTTGTTTGGTTGTTAAAAAGACAGCGATAGCTTTGTCAGTATTATTTAATCTACCATGAGGGATGGCGATACCATTACCAATGCCTGTGCTGCCTATTTTTTCTCGGTTAAGTAAACTATCGAGTAAATCATTTTGTTTAGAGTCGCCAGTTCCATTAATGATAAGTTCATTAGCGGCAAGTTGGCAAACTTTTTCAAGCAAACGTTTTTTGCTATTTACTGGAACTGCACATTGTGTGCAGTTCAGTGTTAAGATATCTTGTAAAGTCATAATTATAAAAGGGGACTAATGTTGTGTTGTTTTACCTTTATATTTAAGTACTTGGCGATCTAATTTATCAACCAAAGTATCTATTGAATGATACATGTCAGCATTAACTGCTGAGGCATGAATCTCGCTACCCTTTAAATGTATTGTTGCTTCTGCTTTTTGATCTATTTTTTCAACTGTCAGTACAACATGTACATTATTGATGTGATCAAAATGTCGCTCTAGTTTGCCAAATTTTGTATTAACATAATCGCGTAATGATGAAGTTATTTCTACATGGTGGCCAGTAAGATTAATTTGCATAAGCATGATCCTTATTTTATGAGTAACTCGTTATAATAAACTCTTGCGTTGATTTGACGGTGGAATAGACAAAGATTCTCTATATTTGGCTATGGTACGTCTTGCAACGTTAATTCCCTGCTCGGCCAGTAAATCAGCCATTTTGCTATCACTTAACGGTTTAGCAGGTATTTCCGCTAAAATGAGTTTTTTAATTAATGAACGAATAGCGGTTGATGAACATTCACCACCATTTTCAGTGCCAACATGGCTTGAAAAAAAGTATTTTAGTTCAAAAATACCTCTTGGCGTATGCATGTATTTTTGTGTTGTTACGCGTGAAATAGTTGACTCGTGCATATCTACTGCTTCAGCTATATCATTTAATACCATTGGGCGCATCGCTTCTGCACCATGCTCTAAAAAGCCTTGTTGACGTTGAACAATACAATTAGACACCTTTAATAACGTGTCGTTGCGAGACTCTAAACTTTTAATAAACCATTTAGCTTCTTGTAAATTGGAGCGAATAAATTGGCCATCGTTACTTGATGATTTTGTGGTTTTGGTCATGGCGGCATATTGTTGGTTCACTGATAACTTAGGCGCAGTATCAGGGTTTAATTCAACAACCCAACGACCATTTTTTTTCTCTACAGAAACATCAGGAATTACATATTGATCATCGCTTTTAATAACCGCATCACCAGGGCGAGGGTTCAAGCTTTGAATTAAGCGCATTACTTCGCGTAATTGATCTTCTTTAAGCCGTGTTTTACGCATTAACTGGCGGTAATCACGGCTGCCAAGTAGATCGATATGCTCGCTGATGATTAATTTGCTTTCTGTTAAGTAAGGCGTATCAGATTCAAATTGATTTAATTGAATTATTAAGCAATCGGCAATGGATTGAGCAGCAACACCAATAGGGTCGAACATGTTGATGCGCTTTAAAACAGCTTCTACTTCATCAAGTTCAAGTCCTTCTATACCAACACTTTCTAAAATATCTTCACTTGAAACGGTGAGGTAACCTGCTTCATCAACTGCTTCAATAATGGCAATAGCAACTGTTTTATCAGTTTCAGAAAAAGGGGTTAATTCCATTTGCCATAGTAGATGATCTTGTATTGAATCTGTGGTTTCGCCTTGATAGGTGTAGTCTTCACTGGGACTGCTAATTGCGCCAGTATTTGAAGTGCCAGCGCTATAACTTTCTTCCCATGTTGTGTCTATATTTAGCTCTTCAGGGATATCATTTTTTTCCATTGCTTCTGTGGTGCTAATTTCATCAATGGTTGCTGAGGCATCTTCACTGCCATCGTTTGGTGTTTTTTCAGTACTTGTTGCAGCTGTAGCTGAAAAAGCTTCTTCAAGGCTGTTTGAATTAGTATCTGAATTGTTATCGGGGCTAGTCTCTGAAGACTGCTGTTCATTAACTTCAAGCAATGGATTACTTTCAAGTACTTCTTGAATTTCTTGCTGAAGTTCTAACGTTGACAACTGCAACAGCTTTATCGCTTGTTGCAGTTGTGGTGTCATGGTTAGTTGTTGTCCTATTCGGAGTTGCAGAGTTGGGCGCATCTACGTTTTCTTAATTCCTATTATATTTTTGCTATCTTATGTTAACTATAGCGTGAATTGCTCGCCTAGGTATACATCTCTTACCTTTTGATTGGCAAGAATTTGATCCGCATCACCTTCGGCAATAATTTCTCCGTGACTAACAATATATGCATGTTCACAGACATCAAGGGTTTCCCGAACATTATGATCGGTAATTAATATACCAATACCACGATTTTTAAGATGAATAATGATTTTTTTAATATCGCCAACTGATATCGGATCAACACCCGCAAAAGGTTCATCAAGCAGTATGAATTCTGGTTCAGCTGCTAATGCTCGGGCAATTTCTACTCTTCTTCTTTCGCCGCCAGACAAACTCATACCTAAGTTGTCTTTAATATGGCAAATACTAAATTCTTCTAGTAGGTGTTCTAATTTTTCTTGTCTATCTTGCTCATTAAGGCTTTTTCTTGTTTGCAAAATAGCCATAATATTGTCAGTAACGGTGAGTTTTCTAAAAATTGAGGCTTCTTGCGGTAAATAACCTATGCCACGGCGTGCGCGCTCATGCATGGGCGCCAAGGTGACATCTTCATTGTTGAGAATAATTTGACCATCATCATTAGGAACTAAGCCAACAATCATATAAAAAGATGTGGTTTTTCCTGCACCATTTGGTCCTAATAAACCAACAATTTGACCTGCCTTTACGGATAAACTAACACTTTTTACAACTTTATTGCTTTTATAAGATTTCGATAAACCTTGGGCTGTTAAGGTTGATTTAGTTAAAGTGGATTTATCTAATATACTGTTAGCGTTATTTGTTGTTACTGTCATCGTTTTTCTTATTTTGTTGAGCTTTGATTTGAGCAGGTTGTAAAATTGTGGTTACAGATTCATTCTTACTACTTTGTGCTTCTAATTTTTCACTTAAGGTGTTGTAGGTTATTGTTTCACCTGTAACTTTACTACCCGCTTGCTTTACTTGGGCATTACCTGAAACAGTGATAAGGTTAAGGTCAGGTTGATATTTAATTTCATTAGCCTGTAAGCTAATTAAGCTGCCATCGTCTAATTTTTGTTTGAAAATGGCAGGTTTACCCTTTGCAAGGTAGGTGTCAGACTCTGTTTTAGTTTTGTCATCCTTATTACTATAAACTTGTACAATATCTGCTTTGATAGAAATAGAGCCTTGGCTTATGCTGACCTCATCTAAATAGCTGGCTATTTTATTTTTTAAATCGGCTGATTGACGTTTAGATTTTATAGTGATTTCTTGCGAGAGATCACTTTTTGCCGCACTTACAGGCGCAGATAAAGTGAGAAGAAGTGAGCTTAGTAATAAACTTGTGCTAAGTGTTTTAATTATCATCAAGGGATTAGCTATTATTTTTTTTATAAATGGTACGTACATGTTCAGTTAATGTCATCTGTTTGGTGTTTAAGTCAATTATTAAACCAGAGCCATACATAGTGAAGTCTTTCCCTTGTACCATCACTGTTTGGTCTGAGCTGATAATATTAGTATTTAAATCGAGCTCTAAATATTTACAATGTATTTCTTGTATCAAGCTATTTTCATCTGTTGCACTTAAGTGTACGCGATGATTTAAAATAACCCTATTGTTTTTATATAGTGTTGCTTCTTTTGCACTAAGTTTCCAAGGCGATGCGCTATCTTTTGGTAAAGAATTAGGTGGAATCTCATCAATTAAGGCATTATTAGGTGCAACTGTTTTACTTGCATGACTTATGGGGTATAAAGTGTAATTGGGTAATTCAAAGTGAGTAACTTCAAGTTTAGCATAGTGTTCCATACGATCGGCAATGATCGCATGCGAAAGTTGCCCTGATTCTGTGTAAATATCACTTTTAAGCGCTTCTGCGATAAAGTCAGGAGTCAGTTCACTTTCAATACTCTCACTTGGGATTATATGTGATTGTCGCCACTCAATAATACCGTAAGTCATGGCGCCTAGAAGTAATATTATAAACGCTAAAAGGTTTGTTCGTGTCATATACTCGCGCCTGTCGCATTATCAAGGGTTCCTTGACATTGCATTATTAAATCACAGATCTCCCTAACTGCGCCAAAACCGCCACGAATAAAGGTTGTGTAATTTGCCTTTGCTGATACAGCAGGATGAGCATCTGATACTGAAATACCTAAACCAGCGTATAATATGCAAGCTAAGTCAGGAATGTCGTCACCAATATAGGCTATTTCATCAGGTGTTAAATTAAGTTGCTTGGCTAAATTAATAAGTGCAGGCAGTTTATCTTCTTGCCCTTGTACAATATGCTTAACATTTAAAGCTGTCATTCGGTTGGCTACAATAGCTGAACGTCTACCTGTTATTATGGCAACGTCGACACCACTGTTACCAAGTGCTTTTATCCCAAAGCCATCTTTAGTATGGAAAGCTTTTAGTTCTTCACCGTCGTTGCCTAAATAAATGCGACCATCTGAGAAAACACCATCAACATCACAAACTAATAATTTTATTTTTTTTGCACTGTGTAAAACGTCTAAAGCAACTTTACCATAAAGCGTGTTGTACTCATTTTTGGCGTCATTATTAGCGCTACTATTAATGCTAACATTAGAATCCTGACTCATTTAAAGTACCCCTGAGCTGAGTAAATCATGCATATTCATTGCACCTATAGGCGTTTGCTTCTCATTTACGATAATCAAACCGTTAATTTTCTTATCTTCCATAATGTTAAGTGCTTGTGCTGCTAGCATATCTGCTTGTGCTACCGTGGGAGATGTGGTCATCACCGTTGTTATACTGTCTTGATGAATATCAATTTTAAGATCGAGAATTCTGCGTAAATCACCATCAGTAAATAAACCAACAAGTTGGTTGGTGCTGTTTACAATTGCCGTCATACCTAAACCTTTGAGCGACATTTCGACTAAGGCATCCTTGATTAATGCACTTTCTGAAACAACGGGTAGACGATCACCTTGGTGCATTATGTCACTTAAGCGTAATAATAAACGCTTGCCTAGGCTACCGCCAGGGTGTGACAAGGCAAAGTCATCTGCAGTAAAACCACGGGCATTAAGTAAAGCAACAGCAAGTGCGTCACCCATAACCAAAGTAGCGGTAGTACTTGACGTTGGTGCTAGTCCTAACGGGCATGCTTCAGTGCTTACTTTAATACAAACATGCGTGTCAGCTAACTTTGCTAAGGTAGATGATGTATTTCCTGTCATGGAAATCAGTTTAGCGCCAATGCGCTTTATTACAGGGATTATGGCTAAAACTTCGCCTGTTTCACCTGAGTTTGAAATAGTTAGTACTACATCATCTTTGGTGATCATACCTAAGTCGCCATGGCTTGCTTCACCAGGGTGAACAAAAAAAGCAGGTGTTCCTGTGCTGGCTAATGTGGCTGCAATTTTTCCACCAATATGACCAGATTTTCCCATACCAATAACGATAACTCGTCCTTGGCAGTTAAACATTAATTGGCAAGCATACTCAAAGCTGTTGTCAATATATTGCAATAACTCTGCTATTGCTTGTTGTTCGATATTTATAACGTTTTTGGCAAGTTCTTTAAAATTTTTCATGGCTCTGCTTAAGCTAGTTAGTGTCTAGTGCTCATTAATCTTTAATTAATCGTTGTTTGGCTAAAAAGTAATACTTGATAAGCAAAAAAGCATAGTAGTAATAATGCGCCTTTTGTGCGAGTAAGTCTAAAGTAACCAGATTTTCGACTAAAACATAGTATAAATAGTAAGACAGTGATAGCCATCATTACAGGCGCATCACGAAATGATGCTTCAGGATTTATCGGCCCAGGCGCTATAATGCCCGCAAAAGGGAGTACCGCTAATATATTAAATATATTCGAGCCAACAATATTACCCATGGCTAAATCGTCTTCCTTTTTCAATACGCTAGCAATACTGGCGGCTAGTTCTGGTAAGCTTGTCCCTATAGCTATTATAGTTAAACCAATAACAAGATCACTAATACCATAAGCTTTAGCAATAAAAGTAGCTGAATCAACAAGGAAGTGAGCGCTTAATACCAACAACGTTATACCAACGAGCAACCAAAAAATAGACTTTACTGTGCTAGTAGCTTCAGGTAACTCTTGTTCTGCTTCAATAATCATTGGATCATCAAGCGTGTTGTTTTTTCGTTGCTTTAATGCCTTGATTAATAAAATAGTGATAAAGCCAAAAAAACTTACCATTAAGGCGATACCTTCAGGAAAGCTAAAAAAATTATCGGAAAGTAACCAATAGGCTAATAAGGTCAATATGAGTAAAAGTGGCAGTTCTTGCTTAATAGTTGAAGATGAAACAACTAAAGGCTTAATCACTACAGTAAGGCCTAGTACTAAAGCTATATTGGTAATGTTAGAGCCAATAGCGTTACCAATAGCGGTGTCAGGGCTACCTTGAAATGAAGCAGCCGCAGCTACCATCATTTCAGGGGCTGAAGAACCCATAGCGACAATAGTTAGCCCTATAACCATGGGTGAAACGCCTAAATTTCTTGCTAATGACGAAGCCCCGTATACAAATTTATCAGCACTCCAAACGAGCACAATAAAGGCAACTAATAAAATACCAACGTGTTCTAACATTTATCACTCCAGTTTTGAGGTGCAAATTGTCGCTGTTTGTAGAAGAAAAAAAAAGAAAATTATGCGATAAGCAGCAAAATAGTTTGAGTTTGCTTTAATTTCAGCCATGAATTGAAATTTTAATGCTAAAATATGTCTACTTTACATTTATTAACACTTCTTAACATTTTTTATCACCTTAATTGTTAATTTTTAGTGAACAATTTTAGGTGCTCAGGTAACATTGCTCCTAATCAAAAGCATAAAAATAATATAATGATAGCAACCGAAAGCCATGCAAACACACATGCGAACTTAGTTGATATAAAGAACCTTACTTTTAAACGGGGTGAGCGAGTTATTTATAATGATATTAGTTTGTCTATACCTCAAGGAAAAGTTACCGGCATTATGGGGCCAAGTGGAATTGGAAAAACCACTTTGTTACGTTTAATTGGAGGTCAAATTCGCCCAGAATCGGGACAAATATTATTTGAAGGTAAAGATATTCCGCAGCTTTCCCGAAAAGATTTATATGAAACTCGTAAGCGTATGAGTATGTTATTTCAAAGTGGCGCGCTTTTTACTGATATGAGTGTTTATGACAATATCGCTTTTCCTATTCGTGAGCACAGTCAATTACCTGAAGCTATTATTGAAAAAATAGTGTTGATGAAACTGGAAGCTGTAGGTTTACGTGGTGCACGAGACTTACAACCTAGTGAGCTTTCTGGTGGAATGGCACGCCGTGTTGCTTTGGCACGCTCTATTGCGCTTGACCCAGAATTAATTCTTTATGATGAGCCTTTTGCTGGGCAAGACCCTATTTCAATGGGGGTCATTGTTCGTTTAATTCGCTCGTTAAGTGATGCTTTAGGTTTGACCTCTGTAGTGGTGTCGCATGATGTGCCAGAAGTGATGAGTATTGCTGATTATATTTATATCATTGCAGAGCAAAAAATTATTGGCCAAGGTACTCCTGAGCAAATCAAACAGCATGACTCTCTTTTAGTGAAACAATTTGTGCAAGGTGAAGCGGATGGCCCCGTACCATTTCATTTTGATGCGCCAGATTATCGAAATGAATTGGTTAATGGTTCAGCTACATTAAGTAGCCGAGGTAACAATTAATGCATCAATTACAGCTGTTGGGTCGAAATACTTTAGCTTTTATAAGTGGTTTAGGACGAGCAGCCATTGTATTGTTGTCTGCTTTATTGCATATGCCTAACCTTCGTAAAGGTACGCCGTTATTATTACAACAGCTTTACAGTGTTGGTGTCATGTCATTAATTATTATTGTTGTGTCAGGTGGCTTCATTGGTATGGTGCTAGCTTTGCAAGGCTATACCATTTTAGTTGACTTTGGCGCTGAGGCAAGCCTTGGCCCTATGGTTGCTCTATCGTTATTACGTGAGTTGGGGCCTGTTGTTGCGGCCTTATTATTTGCTGGTCGAGCAGGCTCTGCACTAACAGCCGAAATTGGTTTGATGAAAGCAACAGAGCAATTATCCAGTTTGGAAATGATGGCGGTTGATCCTTTGCGCCGTGTTATTGCTCCACGTTTTTGGGCTGGTTTTATTAGTTTGCCTTTATTGGCCGCTATATTTTCTATGGTTGGTATATTGGGAGCCCATTTAGTTGGGGTTGATTGGCTTGGTGTGGACAGTGGTACTTTTTGGTCTGTAATGCAAGAACAGGTGGATTTTAATAAAGATATTTTAAATGGTATTATCAAAAGTGTTGTTTTTGCTTTTGTGGTTACGTGGATTGCTGTTTATAAAGGTTATGATTGTGAGCCTACCTCAGAAGGTATTTCACGGGCGACAACCTCCACTGTAGTACAGTCATCATTATTAGTATTAGCATTAGACTTTATTTTAACGGCATTGATGTTTGCAAGATAGATAGTTTTAAATAAATTTTAGAAGGCGTTTGGTGAAAGACATGATGTCAAAAAAAGTAGAATTAATGGTTGGTTTTTTTGTTGCTTTAGGTATTGCAGCATTACTTATGCTGTCGTTAAAGGTAGCTAACAGTGGTATTTCAGGTGGCGGTGAAAGTTATAACCTTTTTGCAAAATTTGATAATATTGGTGGTTTGAAAGTTCGTTCGCCGATTAAAGTGGGTGGTGTTGTTGTTGGTCGTGTTAGTAATATTTCACTTGATGAAGATGACTATACGCCAATAGTTACTATGGAGATTTATAGTGAATATAATCAATTTTCAGAAGCAACTTCAGTCGCTATTTTGACAGCAGGCTTACTAGGTGAGCAATATGTTGGTGTACAGCCAGGTTTTATGGATGAATCTTTAGAAATTTTACAGCCAAATGATTTTATTGAAGATACAAAGCCTGCTTTGGTATTAGAAGAGTTAATAGGGCAATTTTTATTTAGTCAAGGAAGTGGTGACGAGTGATGACAGTTATGAAAGTAAATAAGGTGAAATCTTTTAAAATCACTTTGTTTTTAGGTGCTGTGATGTTCAGCTTAATAACGAATAATGCTTTAGCATATGGTACATCGCAGGCAACCAGTTTACCCTCAGATAAAACTCAATTACCTATTGATGCGACTCGTGTTTATATTGATAAGAAAGATCCTTATTTAATGATAAAAGATGTTGCTGGAAAAACCTTTAAGCGCTTTGCAAATGAACAACAAGCAATACAAGCAGATCCTAATGTGATTAAAAATATTGTGCGTGAAGAATTGATGCCTTATATCAATTACAAATACTCAGCGTTTAAAGTGATTGGCAAACATTTAAAAAATACAACGGATCAAGAAAGAAAAGATTTTGTGCCTGTTTTTAGAGAATATTTAGTCACGTCTTATGCGCAAGTTTTTACACTGTATGATAACCAATCCGTTGAATTTGCTCCGACAAGAGATTTTGCGGATAAAAGAATAGTGGCGGTAAATACGCGTATTATTATGTCAGGGCGAGATGATATTGATGTTTCATTTAAAGTAAGAAGAAATAGAAAAACTAATGATTGGAAAGCGTTTGATATGGTAGCAGAAGGAGTAAGTTTGCTTGATAGTAAGCAAGCTGAGCTTGGTGGTATTATCCGTCAGAAAGGACTACCTTATGTAACCGAGCTTTTAAAAAAGAAAAGTGAACGAAATATTGTTTTTAAGGACTGATTAGCTAGAAAACAATCAGTTTAATATGAATCAGTTTAATATAAGTCAGGCTAAATAGTGGCAAAACTTGAGAAAAAAATAACGTTAACTATTACTGATAACAATAGCGTGTTATCGGGTGAGTTAACGCGACAAACAGTGATGCAAATATCAAAAAAAAGTATTAAGCAGCTTGTTGCTCAACAATCTTTGATTTTAGACTTACAACAAATCACTCGCATTGATACTGCGGGTCTTGCTTGGCTTTTTTATTTATTAGAAAAAGCAAGTAGTGCAAATTGCCAATTATCTTTTAGCAATGTTCCTGTTAAACTAAATAAATTAATTAGCTTAAGTGGTGTAGAAGGCTTTTTGCCTATTCATTCATAAAGCGATGAGCAAGTAACTAAGGAAAACCCTTTGGAAGTAATAGAAATAGAAAAACTCATTAACGACGCCCTAGAACTTGATGAGCTACAAGTTAAATTTGACGGCTCACAATGTAGTGTTGTTGCGGTTGCTGATATGTTTGGCGATTTATCACGTGTTAAACGTCAACAAGTTGTTTTTGCACCGTTAGCCGATGCAATTAAAGATGGCAGCATTCACGCTGTGACAGTGAAGACTTTTACCAAAGCACAATGGCAGCGAGACAAATTGTTTAATATGTAAAGTCGTGCAATACTAGCCAAAGTTTATATCCATATATCCATTCATTTATAAGTAAGAAGTAAGTCATTTTGGACGCATTTAAAGTTATTGGTGGTAAGCCACTACGTGGTGAAGTCACTATCTCTGGCGCTAAAAACGCCGCCCTGCCTATTTTAATGTCAGCACTATTATCAAAAACGCCTATTGTTTTTAATAATGTTCCTCAATTAAATGATATTTTAACCACCGTAAAATTATTAGGTCAGTTAGGCGCTAAAACAGAGTGGTTAAGTGAAAGTCAATTACGTATTGATGCGAGTAATATAACGCAATGTTGCGCACCTTATGACCTTGTAAAAACTATGCGTGCTTCTATTTTAGTCTTGGGCCCTTTACTTGCTCGTATGGGACATGCTGAAGTTTCATTACCTGGTGGCTGTGCTATTGGTGCTCGTCCTGTGAACTTGCATATTCAAGGTCTTAAAGCTATGGCGGCAGATATAGATGTTGAAAATGGCTATATTGTTGCGAGAAAAAAAGGTCGCCTTGAAGGTGCTAATATCTTTATGGATATTGTTAGTGTCACAGGAACTGAAAATCTAATGATGGCTGCCGCTTTAGCTGATGGCATTACGGTTATTGAGAATGCAGCTCGGGAGCCTGAAATTGTAGATCTTGCTAATTGTTTAATAAGTATGGGCGCAAAAATTTCTGGTGTAGGGACTAATGCATTAACCATTGAAGGTGTTAGTGAGTTGCGTGGTAGTGAATATAGCGTTATGCCAGACAGAATTGAAACAGGCACTTTTCTTGTTGCTGCAGCAGTTACTCAAGGAAAAGTTAAGTGTTTGAACACAGACTCGAGCGGTTTAGAGGCAGTATTGTCAAAGTTAACAGAAGCTGGCGCTGATATTACAACAGGTGAAAATAGTGCGGGTGAAGAATGGATTGAGTTATCAATGACTCAAAAACCAAAAGCGGTAAGTGTTAAAACTGCGCCACACCCTGCGTTTCCAACTGATATGCAAGCACAGTTTATGACGTTGAATGTGTTAGCAGAAGGTACGGCAACGGTAATAGAAACCATTTTTGAAAATCGTTTTATGCATGTGCCTGAATTACAACGTATGGGTGCAGATATAGAACTTGAAGGTAATACCGCTATTGTTAAAGGTGTTGACTCTTTAAATGGCGCACAAGTTATGGCAACAGATTTACGTGCCTCAGCAAGTTTAGTTATTGCAGGTCTTGTGGCAAAAACACCGACTCAAGTTGATCGTATTTATCATATTGATCGTGGTTATTTAAAAATTGAAGATAAGCTGCAAGCATTAGGTGCTGATATTACCCGTATCACAACGTAACTTTTATCTTGTCGCTGTATTTGCACTTTTCTCTAAATTTTTTCATACAGCTTGAAGCTAAATAGTTACTATAAATAAGATGTTTTTAAAAACCAGTATTAACTGTAGAGTATTCTACTGTTAATGCTGGTTTTTTCAGTATTATAAATGGACAAAACCCGAAAATAACCAGCACATTCTGTTGTTTTGAAATTAAAATGCACCTCGAAATTTATTTACTATAATTATTACAGAGATTATCTGTGAGCTTTTTTGGGGAACGCTGATGCTTTTTACTGGTTCATTAACGACTGATTGTACAACTCGTCAGAAAATTCGTGACTTTTATCGCATAGATGAAAATGTTGCTGTTGACCATATCCTGCCTTTCGCTGAAGTGAATGTTAGTGCGCGAAGCCGTGCTTGGGAACGTGCGCGTAAAATGGTATTGCAAATTCGTCAAGATCAAGAAGGCAACGGTGCTATTGATGCACTTTTAAATGAGTATTCACTGTCTTCAGAAGAAGGGGTGGTATTGATGTGCTTAGCAGAGGCTCTATTGCGTGTGCCTGATAAACACACTCAAGATGTGTTAATACGTGACAAAATTTCTCAAGGTCAATGGAGCACTCATTTAGGTTCAAGTGACTCACTTTTTGTTAATGCATCTTCTTGGGGTTTATTAATCACAGGTTCAATGGTTAATTATGCAGACAAGCGCAAACAAGATAAATTTGGTTTATTGAAAAAAACGATTGGCCGTTTAGGCGAGCCTGTTATTCGAAAATCAATGAATTATGCAATGAAAATTATGGGGGCACAGTTTGTTATGGGTGAAACCATAGCAGATGCCACGGTACGTGCTGCAGACAAAGAGCAGCATGGCTATGTTTATTCATATGACATGTTAGGTGAAGGCGCTCGCACCATGGTGGATGCCGAGCGTTACTTAAAATCTTACCAAAATGCGATTGAAGAAATTGGAAAAGTAGCCCTAGCTTCAGGTAAAAATGATCCTCGCCGTGTACCTGGTATTTCAGTGAAATTATCTGCTATTCACCCTCGGTATGAATTTACACATAAATCACGAGTGATGGATGAAATTGTTCCTAAATTAAAAGCGCTTTGCTTGCAAGCTAAAGCCTATAATATTGGTTTAACCGTTGATGCAGAAGAGTCTGAGCGTTTAGATATTTCTTTAGATATAATCGAAGCTGTATTTACTGATACTGACTTAGGTGATTGGCAAGGTTTTGGTATTGCACTGCAAGCTTACCAAAAACGTGCTCTTTTTGTTGTTGACTGGCTTCGAGAACTAACATTAAGAGCTAATCGTCGTATGATGGTTCGTTTAGTTAAAGGTGCCTATTGGGACACCGAAATTAAAAATGCCCAAAAAGATGGTATGAAGAATTTTCCAGTATTTACACGTAAATCTTCAACAGATGTCTCTTATCACGCTTGTGCAAATAAGTTGCTAGATTACCGAGACAGCATATACCCACAATTTGCGACTCATAATGCATACACTGCGGCCACTATTGTTGAATTGGCAGGTGAAGATAAAAACGGCTTTGAGTTTCAATGTCTACATGGCATGGGAGATTCTTTGTATGATCAAATAGTTTCGCAAGAAGGTATACAATGTCGTATTTATGCGCCTGTTGGGCATCATGAAGATTTGTTGGCTTATTTGGTTCGACGTTTACTGGAAAATGGCGCTAACTCTTCTTTTGTTAATGCGATTGTGGATGAGTCTCAACCTGTAGAGTCTTTACTTGAAGATCCTGTTGAAAAAACATTACGCCTAAAAGATAGATACAATGGGCAAATAATAATGCCAATTGATCTTTATCGAAATGAAGTAAACAAAAGTATTAGTAGCAAAATTGAAAGTCGAAATAACTCTAAAGGACTAGATTTAACCGATATTAATGAAATTACGCCATTAAAAGCCGCTTTAGATGATTGGTTTGTTGATAACTTATTAAATAAAAATGATGTACCTAATGATGCTGTTGCGGTAAAAAACCCAGCAAATCACAGTGAAATAATTGGCTTTCATCATCATCATAATAAAGATGATATGTTGGTGATGATTGATAAAGCTGAGTGTGCATTTGCTACTTGGTCGAAAACGGCAGTAACTGAACGTGCAGCGTTGTTGTGCCGTATTGCTGATATTTTAGAACGCCATATGGATGAGTTAATTGCCCTTTGTATTAAAGAGGCAGGTAAAGTAGCACAAGATGGAATTGATGAAGTACGTGAAGCTGTTGATTTTTGTCGTTATTATGCCGCACGTGCTATAGAACAAAGTAAAGATGATCGCCTAGAAGCTCGCGGTGTTGTACTTTGTATTAGTCCATGGAACTTCCCTCTTGCTATCTTTTTAGGGCAAGTCGCCGCTGCTATTGCTACTGGTAATACGGTGTTAGCAAAACCTGCAGAGCAAACAGGCCTTATTGCCCTTCGTACTATCGAACTTATGCAATCGGTTGGTTTACCTGATAACGTAGTGCAAGCTGTTATTGCTCGCGGTAGTGTTGTTGGCAGTACTATAGTGCCTGACGAAAGAGTTGCCGCAGTAATGTTTACGGGTTCAACCGAAACAGGCTCGAGAATTTCTCAAACCTTGGCTGAAAGAGGTGGTGATCAAGTCCCATTGATTGCTGAAACAGGCGGGCAAAACTGTATGATTGTTGATTCTACCGCTTTGCCAGAGCAAGTAGTTGATGATGTTATATCATCAGGCTTTCAATCGGCAGGGCAACGTTGTTCAGCATTAAGAGTTTTATTTCTACAAGAAGATATCGCTGATAATGTGATTACTATGCTTAAAGGTGCTTTGGCTGAATTGCATATTGGTAACCCTGCAAAGTTAAGTACGGACGTAGGCCCCGTAATTGACCAAAAAGCGCTTGATGCCCTTAATGCTCATGCAGATTACATGAAAACTAATGGCAAACTTTTATATCAGTGTGATTTGTTTTCAGGAAAGCGTGAAGGAAATAGAAAAGGAAATAATAAAGTGAAGGATGCGGATGCGCACTTTTTCTTTGCACCGCGTTTATATGAAATCAACGATATTAGTGTCTTAACCAAAGAAGTATTTGGCCCTTGTGTACATATTGTACGTTTTAAAGGTAATGAGATTGATCAGGTTATTGAAAAAATTAATGGTACAGGCTTTGGTTTAACCATGGGCATTCATACCCGCATAGAACATAGAGCCATTGAACTTGCTAAATTATCGCGTGCAGGTAATGTTTACATTAATCGTAATATGATTGGTGCTATTGTAGGTGTACAGCCCTTTGGTGGTCGAGGTCTTTCTGGTACAGGCCCTAAAGCTGGTGGGCCAAATTATCTTTCACGTTTAGTTGTTGAGCAAGCTACACCCAATGAAGAAAAAATTAGTTTACTGCCTGCACAAACGCTTGCGCTAACAGGTGATAAAAACGCTCAAGATGAAGCTATTCGTTTTATGGATAAAGCAGATAACGCTGAAAAAAAATGGCGCTTAACTGATTTAAATACCCGTATTTCTTGTGTGCGTCAACTACTAGCTAAAATTGCTCATGTGGAAATTATTGATGATTTGGCTGATGATTTAAATCGCACGTTAGTGTCGGCTCGTGATCAATTAATGAATATTGAAAAACGGATGAAAAATCCACAAGTGCTGCCAGGACCAACAGGTGAATCGAATATAATTTACTTAGAAAATCGTGGAAACATACTTTGTTTTGCAGATGAAAGCGTAAGTTTGCATTTTTGGGTTATGTCTTTAGTGACAGCCTTAGCAGCAGGTAATACCGTTGTTAGTGTTGTCTCTGACTTATTTTATGATGAGGCATTAGCATTTAGAGATAAATTTATCTCAACGGGGGCTGATGTAGGCGTTTTACAAGTTGCAAAACTTACCCACCTAGAAACTATGTTAGCTCATCCTGCACTTGCAGGTGTTGTGGTTGACAGTAATTGTGACCGCAAACATTATATGAGTAAAAAACTGTCAGAGCGCCAAGGTGCGATACTACCAGTGATCACTTCTGAATATTCAGATAACTTAATTCAGCGCTTGTTAACTGAAAAAACTATCAGTATTGATACCACGGCATCAGGTGGTAATACCTCGTTAATGACCTTGGTAGAAGAAGAGGAATAAAAAATTAGTGAGAAGGCATGAGTTAATAGTTTTGTCTTTTCATTCACTCTCCTTTTAATCTATGGCATTATTTCTATTAATCACTATAAATTATTGTATTTTATATAATGAGTAAAATAAAACCTTTAGATCGTGTCGATTTGGCTATTTTAAAAACACTACAATCGAATGGTAGAATTACTAATGTTGAGTTAGCTCAAAAGGTTAACCTAAGTGCTAGCCCTTGTTTAGATAGAGTTAAACGCTTAGAAACTGACGGCTATATCAAGCGTTACGGCGCTTTTTTAGATGCCAGTAAACTTAATTATGGTATGACAGCTTTTATACAAGTAACGCTAGACAGAACGACTGCAGATGTTTTTAAATTATTTAAAATAGAAGTAGTTAAGATTAAAGAGATAGTGGAGTGTCATTTGGTAGCAGGCGGTTATGATTATTTATTAAAAATACGTTTTGCCAATATGGAAAGCTACCGATTAATTTTGGAAAAAGTTGCTGGTTTACCTGCTATATCGCAAACTCATACTTATATAGCTACTGAGCAGATTAAAGAAGATGCTGGTGTGCCATTTTAATAAAAGTATATCCCCAGCGACCATTTAACAATTGAGGACAATTATGAACGCACATGAATATGCATTACAAGCTAATGGGTCTTTTGCTTTGCCAGATGCTTGTTTTAAAGTAAAGGCTTTGATGGAAGATGAAAACTCAGAAATTAGTGACTTTGCTGATGTTATCAGTGTAGATCCTTCAATGACTTCTAGGTTACTACAAATAGCCAATAGTGCCATTTATCATTTTCCGGGAGAAATAAGTACTATCTCTCGCGCCATTACTATTATTGGTACGCAAGCTATTTATAATATGATGCTAGTGGATGTTGCGGCTTCAGCTTTTAAGCATTTTGAAAACCAAGCAATTGATTTAAAACGTTTCTGGCGCATGAGTATCTACTGTGGTTTAGTAACAAAAAACTTAGCTATTAAAGCTGGAATAAAAGATATTGAACGTCTATTTGTTGCTGGCTTATTACAAAATTTTGGTGAATTGTTAGTGGCAAAAATCACACCCAAAACAGCGAGTAATTGTGAACAATATAGTCGTGATAACTTACCATGGGCGATGCAAGCGTCAGCGTTGGGTTTTACTTATACCGATATTTCTGCCGAATTACTTAAAATATGGCAGTTACCTGAAAAAATTATTATTCCTATCCGTCATTTTAATCAAGCACAAAGTAATCAAATCAATAAAGATGTTAAAGTCTTAAACTTAGCTTCAAGGTTAGCGCTGCTTGATAGCCACAGTGACCTATTTGAGTATGATGAAGTGATTGATGAATCCTTATGTGCCAATTTAAAGTTAAGTAAAGAAGATATAGAACAAGTAACTGAAATTGCAGCAAATGATGCGACAGGTATTTTAGCATTGATGAACCCTAAATTGTTTTCTAGGTAACATGGATATAGGATCTCATAAAGTGGATAAAATACGATACACTTTATAATATTTTTTTACAGACTTGCAGATCATAAGAGAGACAAAATTAATAAAGCTTGTTAGCATCAAACGGCTTTACATTAGAAAAATAATTATAATAAATATAAGTGAAGGAAGTTTATGAGCGCATCTAGAGAGCATTTTAGTTCCCGTATTGGTTTTATTCTTGCGGCGGCAGGCTCTGCTGTTGGTATTGGTAATTTAGTTGGTTTTCCCGTAAATGCCGCTAAAAATGGTGGAGGAGCATTTTTAGTTTTATATGCAGTGTTCGTTTTTTTAATATGTTTACCTGTGATGATTGCTGAAATGGCTGTTGGCAGAAAAACAGCAAAAGAGCCTGTTGGCGCATATAAATCATTAAGTGGTAATAGTTCTTTTTGGGGAGCAGCAGGGTTTTTAGGCGTGCTTACCCCGTTTATGATTGCGGTATTTTACATGGTTATTACCGTGTGGATTTTTGGTTATATTGTTTTAACGCTTTCAGGGCATTTAGATTACTTGGCAAGTAGTGCTGGTTTTGGTGAATTTATTAATAGCCCGTTTTTATTTGTGGCGATGGCAGTTGTTGCTATTATTATTAATTTTATTTTGGTCGCAGGGGTTAAAGACGGTATTGAGAAAGCAGCTAAAATTCTAATGCCTACCTTGTTTGCTATGCTAGTTATCATGGTTGCTTTTGTATTAACCCTTGATAATGCGATGGATGGTGTTAAATTTTTTATAATTCCAGATGTGAGCAAAATAACACCTACTGTTATTAATGGTGCTTTATCTCAGGCATTTTTCTCTTTGTCATTGGGTATGGGTATTTTAATAACTTATGGTTCGTATATTAATAATCAAACTAACATTCCTAACTCTGCAAAGCTGGTAGCAATCACAGATACTGGTGTCGCTTTTATTGCGGGCTTGATGATTTTACCTGCCGTGTTTTCGTTCAACCCCAATGTTAACCCAAGTGAGTTAAGTGATAGTTCTGTATCATTAATATTTACTTTTTTACCTAAGATATTTTTAGCTCTGCAAACATCGCTTGGTTATGCTGGCGCAAGTGCTGTTGCTGCTTTCTTCTTTATTTTAGTTTTTTTTGCAGCCATCACGTCTTTGGTATCAATTCTTGAAGTGCCTGTTTCATATTTAGTTACAGAGAAAAGATATAGCCGTAAAAAAGCGTTATCTATTTTGCTTATGACCGCAGGTGTTTTAACCATTTTTGCTACAATTTCTTTTGGTATGGTAACCTTTTTCACAGAGTTTACCTCTTATGCAGGTAGTACTAAGTCTTTCTTTGATATTGTTTATGATGTTTTCTACGACACTATTTTACCCCTTAACGGTTTTTTATTATGTGTATTTGTTAGCTATCGTTGGAAGAAAAATAATTTATCTGAGCAATTAAGTATTGGTAATGATAACTATATTGGCTCGTGGGTAGAAAAATATATTAACTTCTCATTAGGTACTTTTATTCCTGCTATTGTATTGATTATTTTTATTAATACCGTATCAAATAAATTCTTTGCTGTTAGTTTGTTTGGTTTTTAATATGAGTAGCTAACGTTACTTAACTCAGCAAATACTACAAACACTTTGAAACACTAAGTCGAGCAATGGTATTATTGCTCGACTTTCCTATTTAAACCTCTTGCTATGATTGAACATATAACCGCCACTGACTTTACCGACTGCCAACGATTATTTCACGGCCGAGGGCATGCCTATGCAAACCTATCTCATGTTAATGTTGACTGGTTATCGCCCGTTATTTTGATCACCTTATATCAAGCCGTCAATGAAGATTGGTTGTTAACGCAAGCACAAGCATTACAGGCACTAATAAGTGAATGCAGTAGTGTACAAGTGCAGCGTCGTTATGAAAAATTTGCACCGACACAAGTATTACTGGGTGATGCTATCAACAGTACTATAGTTACTGAAAATGGTCTTTCATATCATCTTGAATTTGGTAAAGCGCAAAATAGTGGTCTGTTTTTAGATATGGCTAATGGTCGCTCTTGGGTTAATCAACATGCAGCAGATAAAAATGTGCTTAACTTGTTTGCTTATACCTGTGCTTTTTCTGTTGTTGCAACAGCAGGAGGCGCTAGCAAGGTAGTTAATATTGATTTAAGCAAGTCATCGTTAAGTAAAGGCCGAGAAAACCATCAATTAAACAAATTAGCAAAAAAAGAAGGAAAACAGGTTGTTTTTGAAGGCGTTGATATTTTTAAATCAAATAGCCGTATTAAAAAGTATGGAAAATATGATTTATTGATTTGTGATCCCCCTTCTTTTCAAAAAGGCAGTGTTAATATTGAACGTGATTATGCTAAAATTATCCGCCGTTTTCCGCAATGGATGAATACAGGCGCTAAGTTAATGTTATGTTTAAACTCCCCCGATCTTGATGAGAAATTTTTAAAAGATGAAGTTGCACGAGAATGTCCCGATTGTGTTTTTGAACAACGTGTTGCTAATCCTGATATCTTTAAAGAGGCACATGTAGGAAAAGGGCTTAAAGTGCTAGTTTTTGAATATAGACCTAGTTCTTAGCGCTTATTCACTTTTTTTATTCGAAAATATCGTGCAAATCTTGGTATCCCTGCTTGAGTTTTACCATTATATTTATAGGTAATAGTACTTCCAATGGCTGGTGGGTTAGCTCGTTCATTGTCACTAAATCCAGAGCCAATTTTGAAAACTAACCCTGATGTTGTTTGTACTTTTAGTGCACCTAACATTCCCTTATATTTACCTTTACCAGCAATGTAAGCTATAACTGTCGCTTCAGCATCTTGGTGCATTTTTAGTTTCATAATGTTTACTGTTCTACCTACATGGTAGTATGCATTATCACGGTGCAACATTAATCCTTCTCCTTGATTAGCAACTATATTGCTGAGTGTGATATCAAGTTGCTTTGTATTTTCAAGTCTAAATTGTTTGATCATATTTAAATAAGCAGACATGGTTTTTCCTGTTATCGCTTCCATCGTTTTTATTCGTTCAGTAAAAGTGCCAGCATGTTCGGGTAGATCAAAAATCATGAAATGTACTTTGCGCCAACAATTTTCATCAATGTATATTTTTCTAACACAAGAGACTGTCGCCTGAAATTGAGATCTAGCCATCCACAACTCACCGTCCATTGCATTTTTAGGCCAGTTTTTAGTAAACCACAATGGACTATGAATTATATTACCTTGTCGAGTTAATAATTGCTTTCCATCCCAGTAACCACGTATTCCGTCGAGCTTTTCAGAAATCCAGTAATGACTTATATCGTCAAGTGTTTTAAAGGCTGTAGCGTGCTGAATAGCAGGTTTTTGCTGGGCGTATATTTGAGTGGAAAATAGCAATATAACTAAAAATGATGTGTTAAAAGCATGTACTTTGAATTTAAACATTAATAACATCCGTGTTTCTATAATATCTTTAATCATAGCGTAAAATTTAGACTATGCTTAAATAAATTAATGGATTTTTCTAAAATAATTCAAGGATTGAATGTATGCACCCACTTAAATTTGTACTGATTATTGTTGCTTGTGTTACTTGTATAGCTTTTTCATCAGAAGTGGCAGCTAAAAAGCGTTGTAAAGCCTTACTTGAAAAGCTTCATAATATACAAACAATGCAACGAAAGGGTTATTCCGCTAAACGAGGATTAAGTTTACGAGATCGTGAAGATAAGGCGCGTAAGAATTGGTGGCAATGTGAAAATAATAGGGGTAAAACAAAGCAAAAAACTAAGAAAAATACGAAGAAGAAAAGTGAACGTAAAATGGCTAGTTATAATACTCAGTCAAAGCGTATCAAAAACAAAAAAATAACGGCGGGTACACCATTTAAAACCAATAATGCGATTATTATTAAATCAATATACCAAGGAGATAAAAAGCAAGCATGGCTTAAGTATTATCAGCAGCCAAATAAATGTTCTAGACCAAAAAACTTATCTGCGTTTGCTTTTTGTAGTGAAAATAAAAAAATACAACGGGCAGATTTTGAGAATAAATATAGTGATTAGTGATGAGATAGAAATGGTTAGCCTGCCAGTAGCCAGTGACGGGTTTAGCCACTGGCTACTTAAAACTAATTACTCGTTATTTGTTACAGCGCTATAATTTTTTTTACTATTTTTGTACTGTGTCACCATTGCATCAACATTATCTTGGCAGTATTCACGTAAGCCACTTAATAACATATGCTTTTTACCGTGACCAACTACTTCACCTTCACTGATTAAATCAAATTCTAACCAAGCATCACCGCGTTTACCTTCAATAGATAAGCTGGTTTGAGCAAGTTGCAACGAAAGGGTCTTAATATCAAGACGTTCTAAGTTTATTTTCATGCATTGGTACATAACCATTGGGCGAGCAGGGTTAATCATTACGCCCTTTTCTGTCATCAATTTCACTAAAATGTCAGGGAAAGTATGGCCAGAAAAATCTACATAGGCTTTAGTTAATGCGTTGATTAATGACGGGCAGCGAGTTTTTTCACCGCTGGCTTCTACCGTTAAGTATGTTTTGTTTTTATCGTCTACTAGATCAAAACACTTGTTGATTTCATTAGGAAAAGTAAGGGCGATATTATCACTTACCATACCAGAAAAATTAAAACTCATTTCTTTATGTAAACCTGATTTAGCAATGATCACAGAAAACAATAAATCACCAGGTACACAAAAGCGTTTAGCTTCAACATTGTGCAGCGGATTAAAATCATCAGCCACTTGCTTGGCAAAATCACTACCTTGTTGGCGAGTAAAGCTAATGTTTTCACTGTTGATAGGGCAATATTGTTCAATAAACATAGCTTCTTTAGATATAACTTCTTCAGGCATAGATAATCACTTCATTTTAAAAAACGAGGCATTCTAACAGTAATTGAGCAATTAATCGAAAAAAAAGCAGGAATACGAACTAAGCCAACCAGTTTTTTTTAGTCTATTGAACAAGGTAAGTGCTTACTAACTTCTCTTTTTGTATTTTTGTTAGTTTTCTTAGCTGATATTCACGTTTACTCGCTGTACTTTTGTTTGATGCGGTTTCAATAAAAGCGAGCGTTACAGGGCGTTTTGCTCTAGTATACTTAGCGCCAAGTTTTGTATTGTTATGTTGGTGTAAACGACGACTTATGTCGGTAGTAATGCCCGCGTAAAGACTATTATCATTACAACGTAAGAAATATACATACCAGGTGTTTTTTGTAGTCATTTAGGTCTAAGCACTATTAGATCAAAGCTCGTTAAGATACAATTTTAATTAAGTAATGGTAAAGAAAAGTGTTAGAAATTTCAAATAGTGTTAGCTTAGCTGATTGGGAAATAGAGTTAAGTGCAATTCGTGCTATGGGTAATGGTGGTCAACGCGTTAATAAGGTTGCTACGGCTATTCATTTGCGTTTTGATATAAATCGTTCTTCATTACCAACTTTTTATAAAGAAAGGTTGTTGGCAAGTAAGGATACGCGTATTTCAAAAGACGGTGTTATTATAATTAAAGCGCAGTCTTTTCGCACTCAAGAAATGAACAAAGAAGACGCCTTAAAACGCTTAAAAGATTTGATTATATCTGTAACTGTGGTGCAAAAAAAACGAAGGCCAACAAAGCCAACCAGAGGCTCTGTTCAGCGAAGGTTAACGAATAAAGCGAATAAAAAAACAGTAAAACAGACCCGTCAAAAAGTTAAATTGTAAATCCTGTAATTAATCCCTTTTAACTCAAGAGAGCAAAAATGCCAATTTCAGCAATAGGCGCAGTTGAAAAACTAACGGCGCAACTTGATAATAATATTGTTCAATACCAACTGCCCTTAGCTGCTATTGATGAAGATAGTGAACAGCAGAGTATTGCACTGAATCCACTGATAGGAAAAAAATTAACCTTAAACTTTCATGGTAAAATAGCTTGTAAGCATTGCGGTAGAGCCACTAAAAAAAGTTATTCTCAAGGCTTTTGCTACCCTTGTATGACTAAATTGGCTCAATGCGATATGTGCATTATGAAACCAGAAACTTGCCATCATCATCTAGGCACTTGTCGAGAGCCAAAATGGGGAGAGCAGCATTGTATGGTTGACCATTATGTTTATTTATCTAATACCTCAGCTTTGAAAGTAGGTATTACTAGACATACACAAATCCCAACTCGGTGGATTGATCAAGGGGCAACACAAGCATTACCTATTTTTAAAGTAAGTACTCGCTTACAGTCAGGGTTAGTTGAAACTGCTTTGGCGAAATTTATAAGTGATAAAACCAACTGGCGTGCAATGCTTAAAGGGAGTAACGAAGCTTTAGATTTAAAAGCTCAAGCAAAAATATTAATACCACAAATAGCGCAGCGTCTAGCTGATATTAAACTTAAATTTGGTGATGATGCAGTACAGCTTTTAAATGAAGATATGGTAGAAATAACTTATCCCGTTAGCCAATATTTAACTAAAATTAACTCTTTTAATTTTGATAAAACGCCCACCGTATCTGGCATTTTGTTAGGTATAAAAGGGCAATATTTAATTTTTGAACAAGGTGTTATTAACATGCGTAAATTTTCGTCTTACCAAATAAATGTTGAATATTGATTTATCAGAAAATTTTTTAAAATTGTGTTAAATTTACCGATATAAAAACATAGGAATATAAGTTTGTTTCCTAGTTACTAATAACCTTTATCAGATGAGAGTTTATGACGGCCATTGAATATGCTAATAAAGCGGGTGATATTTTTGTTTTATCCGATTCATTTATTCGTATTAAAGAATTAATTGATGATGAATCTTCAACTATAGATGATATCAGTGATGTTATTATTATTGATCCTGCACTTGCAGGAACTATTTTAAAGCTTGCTAATAGTTCTTTTTTTAATTATCCCGGTAAAATTGATACTATTTCTAAAGCTGTTTTAGTACTAGGAATTACTGAAGTATATAATCTAGTTATCGCCTACTCCACAAGACAGGCATTTAAGTCAATTAATGCTGAGCAAGAATATTTAGATGATTTTTGGGAAAGAAGTGTTGATTGTGCTTTATTAATTAAGTTTTTTGGGTGTGGCTTACATGTGCCCAATGCAGAACGATTATTTGTTTTAGGTATATTGCATAATTTGGGTGAACTGATCGTAAAACAAATTTCACCTGAAAAAATTATTGAATGTCAAAATGGAGAAAGTAGTTGTTTACCTTGGAATATACAGCGCGAAGTTTTAGGTTTTACCTTTGCTGAATGTGGGGCTGAATTGTTAAAACTGTGGCAGTTACCTTATAGTTTAGTGTCACCTATTCGTAACCAAGATGAAGAAGATTTTAGTTTGATAAATACAGAAGCTCAGTTGCTTTATATAGCTAAGCGAATTATGACTCAGCAAAGGTTTATAAAATCAAAGAGCCAGCATCAGCTTGTAGATGAGCTTCATTTAACTTCATTAGGTGTTGATGAAGAAATGTTAGGTATGGCAGTTGATTTTTGTGATTTAGAGCGTTTGAGTATTTTGTCTATATTAAACCCTGCAGCAGTAACCATTTATTAGTTTGGCTGTGAATTTCTAAGAGTCCTGATAAGAAAAATAAATTTCAAATTATTTAACATATAAAAAAAGCGAGTTATCCATTGGATACTCGCTTTTTTTGTGACTTTAATTAATGAAAATTAAAGTGCAACAATGTTCTCAGCTTGAGGGCCTTTTTGACCATCAGTAACTGTGAATTCAACTTTTTGACCTTCAGCTAAAGTTTTGAAACCATCGCCAACGATTGCGTTGAAGTGAGCAAAAACGTCTGGACCATTTTCTTGCTCGATGAAACCGAAACCTTTAGCTTCGTTAAACCATTTTACTGTACCAGTAGTAGTAGACATATTAGTCATCCTATTTAATTTATGAGTAATTGTGTTTTAACAAATTGCATAATACAAAATTGAGAAAACGGGTTTGCTAAAAGGTGTTGCTATTACTTATAAAACAGGACGTGCTAGCTCAGATAAACAGAAATTAACAGCGAAATGGTGTACAAAAATATAAAACCAATCTTTAAGCGAGGTGAATTATAAAGCGGTGGCATACATTGTCAAGTATCAAGTGTTTATTTACTTAATCGTAATATGTCAAAAGTACATTTTACTTACGAAAAACTTCGAATAAAAACAGGGTTTCTTTTTGTGTGAGTATATTCATTCAAACTTTGAAGGAAAGGTAAATATAGTTTGCATATTTAGTTGTTTTTTTAATAAATGTTAATTATTAAATTTATCTGCAATTTCATGTGATGGTTCAATAAATATTTTTTTATCATGCCATCGTAGCATTGTTAGATGATTTCCCCATACACAGCCAGTATCTAATGCATAAATATTTG
>JADGDH010000023.1 GCA_016745015.1 Colwellia sp. | reverse complement strand
CTTACTGTACTTTCCTAAGGTGTAAATAACATAACCACGGTTTTGCGGAACAAAATATATACCTTTTTTTAAGGTATATAAAATAACAATAGTAAGCCAGAGTATAGGGTTGGTGATAAGTTCTTCAAATAAAAGCATTTATATTTAGTCCTTTTTTATACATATATACCCTACATAGGCATAATGGTGTTTCCAATGAAACAAGAAGTTAAATTACAATGACAATTAAAGCAAGGGGAAAATTGTAAGAAAAGATCTTTTGTAATAATGAATAAGTATATGTTTAGTTGTTGTAAAAGTTCTATAATCACAGCGTAATTCTTCATTAACCTATATTATTGTAAGGCTATAATATGAATACTAAAATATACAAGAAAGTGCTTTCCCTCACTGATAGCTTAATGACGGCTGCTCAAGAAAAAAACCAAACAAAATTCGATGGTTATTATTTAGAATTAAAGCAACTTTGTGAATATTATGAAAAAACAGATAAAGATCATCCTGTGCAGTGGGAGACCCTTGCTGATTTTACTGATGATTTGGCATTAGCTATTACTATTTACAAACAAGCTTTAGTTAAAGCGGAAACGATTAACTCTAAAGATTTTTGTTCCTCTATTGGTTTTTCAATCGCATCTCTGCAAGTAGAGTTAGGTGATAAAACAGGTGCTATTGAACATTTAGAGAAAGCTAAAATCAGTTGTAATAAAATTGTTGATAAAGAATTAAAAGCTGAAATACATGACTTGCTAGAAAAATTGAAAAATTCATAATAATGGGGTTTAAAAAGCATTGGGAGTTCAAAGCTATTCACTTACTTTTATTCCCTGTATAATGATATTTTAAACAAAGTGATTATACCTAAGCGGCATTCAAAATGTGGGTACATACTACTTTACTGTAAAGTAAGTGCCCTTAACATTGCCAGAATCAGATAAGAGCTAAAAATATAATGAAACCATATTCAGATATTGCCGAATTAGTTGAAACCTTAGAGTCAGAAATACAATCACTTACGGAACAAATTACTACCTTGAAAAAAGAACCTCAGAGCTTAAATGAGCAAATTATTTTCAAGTACATTGATACGGGTAGTACAGGTAAAACAAAAGACTTTGTTAGATCGTTAGGCATAAAATCTGAGCGTGGTTCACTATTTTCATCGGGTGATGTGAGCAAATTAATTAAAGATGCTGCCGATGATATTTCACCTGAGTTACTTGCTATAGCAAGAAAAGTAGTTAGTATGAAAAACAAGAACGGTAAATATCGTTAATTAATAGTTCAATTTCTGATTTGTAATGGTGATAGCAAATCAGAATTATATTTTTCACCAAAGACAAAGAGTATATTATGAGTAAAGGTATTGTTAAGTGGTTTAATGCAGATAAAGGTTTCGGATTTATTACACCAGAAGATGGAAGTAAAGATTTGTTCGTTCATCATTCAGAAATTCAATCAGGTGGCGAATACGCTACATTGGCTGATGGCCAAGCGGTTGAATTTGAAGTAGGACAAGGACAGAAAGGCCCATGTGCAAATAAAGTTGTTGCTGTTTAAGTAATAATACATAACAAGTAAGTAAGTGAATGGGCTATACGCACTCACTTACTTATGCGTTATAAATAGAAAAGTTTATTTAATGATCACAAAGATTACTCATGTTCGCAAATAAAGTTATTGGATAAAAGCTGCTGCACTTGCAAAAATAGTCATAACCAACACCATAACTTTCAATGTTTTCACTTTAACGTCAATAGCAAATTTAACCGCAACTTGTGCACCTGCCATGCTACCTAAACCAAGTAAAATTCCTGGTAACCAAGCAATTTGATCTCTAAAAATAAAGACTAATAAGGCAATACTAGTAAAAATAACAGTGGCAACAACTTTCATTGCATTGGCACGTAATAAATCGTAATTTAATAATCCCATAAACGTTGCAAGTAATACAAAACCAACGCCAGCTTGTACAAAACCGCCATAAAACCCTGCGGCAAAAGTAGCTAAAAGACTCAGTTTACTATCATAACAACTTTTTCTTTTACTCTCTTCTTCAGTCTGAATGTCACTTTTAAAAACTACCCATAAAGACACTAAAATCATAGTACCTAGTAGCATAGGTTTTAGTAACTCAACATTTATATAAGAAGCCGCTATAGCGCCAACTAAGCCACCAAGTAATAGCGGAACAAAGCTATCTTTAACTGCAGCAGCTTCAATTTTATCATGCTTATAAAAGCCACGAGTTGCAGTAATACATTGCATTAAAACGCCCACTCTATTAGTTGCATTAGCAACATCGGCGGGCAAGCCATACATCATCAAAGCCGGAAGTGATAAGTTTGATCCGCCACCTGCAAGGGTATTAATTACTCCAGCCATTAATCCTATAACAATAAGAATAATAGCTTGATAAATATCAAAAGAGTTAAGCATAAATAGTTACTATTATTCCCTAATACAATTGCTCATTAAGGTAACTATTCACTGATGTAATTACAACAATAATCAACCAGTGTTTTTGCTTTTATTTCAAACTCACTGTTAGCAGGCACATAAAAAGATTCGCCGCCTTTTATAGTTTGCCACTGCGTTGTTTCAGGTAGAAGAATTTCACAATCACCCGCCGTAATTTCCATTAGTTCTTTTTCTGCTGTGCCAAATTTATAGTCACCAGGCATCATAATACCTAGCGTTTTAAAACTACCATCAGCGAAGGTTATTTTACGGCTAGTCACTTTACCATCAAAGTAAACATTGGCGGCTTTTTCTATAGTTACATTGTTAAAAGTAGTCATATTTATTATCCTATTCATTAAAAAAAATGCCACAGTATTATTGTGGCATTTTATATATCAGCTAGTTATGCACAGCAAACAACCGTAAACATAACGTTAGGTGATTGTTTTATGTTGCGCTAGCAATCTTTTTCATATCAGTCATATAACCACGAAGCTCTTTACCAATAATTTCCACACCGTGACTACGGATAGCTTCATTTACTTCAATTAAACGTGCATTATCAACATTATTTGAAGTTTCTTTCAAACCTTCGCCTAATTGCTCTAAAGTTAAGTTAGATACATATTCTTCAAGCAATGGTACCGCAGCATGGGTAAATAAGTAATTACCGTACTCAGCAGTATCTGAAATTACTACGTTCATTTCATATAACTTGTTACGGGCAATACAATTAGCAATTAATGGTGTTTCATGAAGTGACTCGTAGTAAGCTGACTCTTCAATGATACCCGCAGCAACCATTGCTTCAAATGCTAATTCAACACCAGCTTTGATCATTGCAACAACAAAAATTCCTTTATCGTAATATTCTTGCTCTGTAATTTCAGTGTCACAATCAGCTGCTAATTCAAATGTTGATTCAGCTGTTTCTGCGCGCCATGTAAGCAAGTTAACATCATCATTTGCCCAATCAGCCATCATAGTTTCAGAGAAGCGACCTTCGATGATGTCATCCATATGTTTTTCAAACAATGGACGTAAAATTACTTTTAGTTCTTCTGACATATCAAACGCTTTGATTTTTGCAGGGTTTGATAACCTGTCCATCATGTTAGTGATGCCACCGTGCTTCAAACCTTCAGTCGTTGTTTCTAAACCGTATTGTAGCAATTTACGTGCGTAAGCTGCATCCATACCTTGAGCAAGTAATTGCTTGTGACCTAATACTGCGGCAGTTTGTAACATACCACAAAGGATAGTTTGCTCACCCATTAAGTCAGACTTAACTTCAGCAATAAATGAAGACTCAAGAACACCTGCTCTATCACCACCAGTCGCACTTGCATATGCTTTAGCAATAGCTAACCCGTTACCTTGAGGATCATTTTCTGGATGAACAGCAATAAGCGTTGGAACACCAAAACCACGTTTGTATTCTTCGCGTACTTCAGTACCTGGACATTTAGGCGCTACCATTACTACCGTAATGTCAGAACGAATTTGCATACCTTCTTCAACAATGTTGAAACCATGAGAGTAAGCTAAAGTTGAACCCTGCTTCATGTGAGGCATAACAGCAGTTACAGCTGAAGTATGTTGTTTGTCTGGTGTTAAGTTTAAAACTAAATCAGCTTGTGGAATTAATTCTTCGTATGTACCAACAGTAAAACCATTTTCAGTAGCCCACTGCCAAGACTGACGCTTTGAAGAAATAGCCGCTTCACGTAAAGCATAAGAAATGTTTAAGCCAGAATCGCGCATGTTCAAACCTTGGTTCAAACCTTGCGCACCACAACCAACAATAACAATGTTCCAATCTTTGATAAAATTACAGCCATCGCTGAATTCTTCACGTTTCATAAAACGACATTTGCCTAGCTGGCCAAGTTTTTCACGTAAACTTAACGTATTAAAATAATTGCTCATGGTATTTCCTATTGGTATTGCTAAAGTTAATTTTTCTAACGTTAGCGTTTTAAAATTGGTATTTATAAAGTAGGCATAGCATAACGCAGAAATGGCATTGCGGAAAATGATATATTTGCATTAATACATTGCGTTTTATGCAATAATGTTGAATCTGTTAATCATGAAAGAGTAAATCATGGAACAAAAAACATTAGCCATGTTTGTACATTTGAGTCAAACATTACATTTTGGTAAAACAGCATTAGCCTTTCATGTTAGCCCATCAACATTGAGTCGAGTTGTTCAGCGCCTTGAACAAGAAATTGCAAGTGATTTACTCCATAGGGATAATCGTAGTGTGGTATTAACTGATGCAGGCAAGAAATTTAAAAATTATGCTGAGCAACAGCTAGAGCAATGGCAGTCATTTAAAATTTCCCTAGATGAAAAAAAAGAACAATTAACAGGAAAATTACATATTTACTGCTCAGTTACCGCAGCATACAGCCACTTACCTCCTTTACTTGAACGATTTCGCAGCCAACATCCATTAGTAGAAATTATGTTAACAACAGGTGATGCCTCTGATGCTTTGGAGCAAGTGCAAAATAAGTCGGTTGATTTTGCCATTGCAGCTAATCCAGAAAACTTACCTCGTAGTGTTTACTTCCATCACCTTGCCACCATTCCACTAGCCGTAATTGCCCCTACAATGCATTGCAAAGCGCTACAATTATTACAAAGTAAGGGGAAAAAACACAAAGCCATACCTTGGTCAGAAATTCCGATTATATTGCCAGAGCACGGCTCTGCACGTAAGCGTTTTGAATATTGGTATAGAAAGAAGCAGCAAGGTAAAGCAAATATTTATGCCACTGTTTCTGGTCATGAAGCGTTGGTTAGTATGGTTGCTTTAGGTTGCGGTGTTGGTATTGTGCCACAAGTTGTTGTTGAAAATAGCCCTGTAAAAGAGCGAGTACAGTATTTAGCTGACGTAGGGGAAATAGAACCGTTCGATCTGGGTATTTGTTGTTTAAATCAATCAAAAGCTCAACCGTTAATTAAAGCATTTTTTGCATCAATCAGCTAGCCTGTAAAATATCTTTATACTGAAACTGAACTAGTTAAATGACGTAATAACCTATCCATAGCCCGATAGGATAAAGCTTCAGTAAGGTGTTCATGTAATATATTTTCACATCTACCCATGTCCGCCAAAGTTCGAGCGATTTTTAAAATTTTATGATGAGCGCGCGTAGAGAGTCCTAATTTTTCGACAGCAAGTTCAAGAAACTCATTATCTTCAAAAGATAAATGACAATAGCTTTTTAACTCTTTAGTGCCAAGGTATGCATTAGCCTTATTTTGGCGCTCTAATTGTATAACACGACACGCCTGTACTCGCTGCTGCACAATCTCACTTGTTTCATTCATCTCTGTATCTCCAGCCCAAGTACCCCGAGGTAAGCGTGCGACTTCTATCTGAATATCAATTCTATCCAAAAACGGCCCTGACAAACGATTTAAATAACGCAGTACCTGCTCTGGTGTACTGCGATTATCATTGTAAAAGCCTGTTGGGCTTGGGTTCATAGCCGCAATTAATTGAAAACGAGCAGGAAAACTTTGTTTATGCATAGCACGAGAAATAGTAACTTCGCCTGATTCCATAGGCTCACGTAGCACATCAAGTACCTTTCGCTCAAATTCGGGTAACTCATCTAAAAACAAAACACCATTATGTGCTAAAGAAATTTCTCCTGGTTTAGGTTGACTACCTCCACCTACCAAAGCCGCAGATGAAGCCGTATGATGCGGTGCACGAAATGGCCGGGTAAGCCATGATTTAGCATTAATACTCTGATTACTTATTGACTGAATTGATGCGGCTTCTAATGCTTCTTGCTCTGTCATTTTTGGTAAAATACCCGCTAACCGGCTAGCTAACATGGTTTTTCCTGTGCCCGGAGGACCAATAAATAATAAATTATGATTCCCACTCGCTGCAATTTCTAATGCGCGTTTAGCAAGGGGTTGACCAATAACATCACTAATATCTAATTCATTGATGTCATCAAATTGTTCAGGCTCCTTTTCTTCCACCAAGGGCAAAAGTGTTTGTCGAGCAAAATGAGGATAAAGTTGACTTAGATGATCAATGGCATGAATTTTCGCCTCTTTAACCCAACTCGCTTGCTCACTATTTTGCATGGGTAATACTAAAATCCTTTTACTTTCACAGCAAGACATTGCCATAGGGATTTCGCCTATAATAGCCCTGAGTTCACCTGACAAGGCCAGTTCGCCAGCAAATTCATACTGAGCTAGATCAACTTGCGGTATTTGCTCTGAAGCCGCCAAGATGCCAACGGCAATAGGTAAATCAAAGCGTCCACCTTCTTTGGGTAAATCTGCTGGCGCGAGGTTTATCGTAATTCTTTTTGCAGGAAATTCATAACCACAATTGATGATGGCGCTACGAACGCGATCTTTTGACTCTTTTACCGACGCTTCTGGTAAACCAACAATATGAAAAGCAGGCAAACCATTTGCGAGATGTACTTCAACAGTAACAAGGGGGGATTCTAAACCAACGCGGGCTCGACTATAAACACAAGCAAGAGACATAGTAATTCCATTTATTTATTCCTTGTTTTTAGTGTAGGAAAGTATTTATTATTATTCGAGTTTTCATTACAAAAAGCACAAAAAAAATTTTAATATAACTTTTACTTATTTAGATAGAGCTAAAAACTGGAAGAAAAAGCTTGCTCAAAACATTAGAGCTATGGTATTAATCTATTTAGAGATATACTACACATAAAAATGAACCAAATAACAATGCTAAACTTTAACTTGATTATTAGAAATATTCTCGTCGTGGTGATTAAATCATCTCGAGGGTTTTCGTTGAGCTAAAGAAAAGCAAAACAGAATTACAAACCCTCGCTTCGAAAGAACCGAGGGTTTTGTTTTTTTGGGCGAAATTTAAAAACACTACACAACTTTTGGAATTATCATGACTGACAGCAAGCCGTTAAACGGCGGTGGATTATTATTTAAAGTACTTGAACAACATGGCGTAAACCATATTTTTGGTTATCCTGGTGGCGCTATTATGCCAATTTATGATGCCTTAGTTGACAGTGATGTTAAGCATTTCCTTTGCCGACATGAGCAAGGCGGTGCATTCTCAGCTGTTGGTTATGCTCGCGCATCAGGTAAAGTAGGTGTTTGTATGGCAACTTCTGGACCAGGTGCAACAAATCTACTAACAGGCCTTGCCGACGCTCTTGCTGATTCAATTCCTGTCGTTGCTATCACAGGGCAAGTACCTACTGCAGCTATGGGTAGTGATGCTTTCCAAGAAATAGATATTTTTGGCTTGTCATTAGCTTGTACTAAACATTCTTTCCAAGTTAGTCATGTTGACGAATTAGAAAAAGTATTACATCAAGCCTTTGAAATTGCATTAGAAGGTCGACAAGGCCCTGTACTTGTTGATATTCCAAAAGATGTACAAATGGCAAGCGTAGAACAAACATTCAAAACAGCGGCACCATTAAAAAATAAAGTGAACTTACCTCTTGCTGATATTAGCAAAGCGCTAGACTTGTTATCTCACGCCAAACAACCCATTTTATATGTTGGTGGTGGTGTTGGTATGGCAAACGCCATTGAAGAGGTCAGATCTTTTGCCAATGATACAGGTATACCGTCGGTGTCAACTTTAAAAGGTTTAGGTGCATTAGATACAAGTGATAAAAACTATTTAGGCATGTTGGGTATGCATGGCACCAAAGCGGCAAATTTAGCCGTTCACGATTGTGATTTACTTATTGCAGTTGGCGCACGTTTTGATGACCGAGTTACAGGTAAACTTGATCAATTTGCTCCAGATGCCAAAGTTATTCATTTTGATATTGATATTGCTGAAATTAATAAACGCAGAAAAGCTGACGCCCCTATTTTAGGTGATTTAAAAGAGAATTTACCATTATTAACTATGTCGCTAAATATTGATGACTGGCAAGTAAAAGTACAGAAAATGAAAAGTGATTTTGCATGGCGATATGATCATCCCAGTGAGCGTATTTATGCCCCCGCTGTATTAAAAGAAGTTAGTGAATTAATGCCCAAAAACACCTGTGTTACTACCGATGTAGGTCAGCACCAAATGTGGGCAGCACAGCACATGAATTTTGATGACCCAAGTAACTTTTTAACTAGCGGAAGTATGGGCACCATGGGTTTTGGTTTACCTGCCGCAATTGGTGCACAAATTAGCCGACCACATGACACGGTAATCACAGTGTCTGGTGATGGTTCTATCATGATGAATGTACAAGAATTAGCAACGATTAAACGTTACCAAATCCCCGTAAAAATAGTTTTAATTGATAATGCAAAATTAGGTATGGTTCGTCAATGGCAAGATTTATTTTTTGAAGGTAGGCTGTGCGAAACTGATTTATCTGATAACCCTGATTTTTGTATGTTAGCAGCCGCTTTTGACATAAAAGCAAAACAAGTAACACAAAAAAGTGAAGTAACAGCCGCTATCAACGAAATGTTAGATCACAATGGTCCTTACTTATTACAGGTAAAAATTGACGCTAAAGATAATGTATGGCCATTAGTACCACCAAACAGTGCCAACAACGAAATGATGGAGAGTGCTTAGCATGAACACTGACACGATAAACAACTACACATTAATCATTATGGTAGATGATAAACAGGTAGTATTAGAAAGAATTTTACAAGTGACTCGTTATAGAGGTTATTTAATCGATGGCATAACAGCCAAAGTCAATACAGGTAATAATATCGCCACTATTGAATTATTAGTCAGTAGTAGTCGCCCTATTTCACTTTTAACAGATCAAATTAATAAACTGGTCGACATCAAGAGTGTCAAAGTAGACAATAACGTGTCACAGCTATCTAAAGCTAAAAAATGTAGTGCCTAATTTGTTAATTATGCTTATGTAGATAACTCAGTATCCACTGTTAAAATTAAAGTACCACATGTAGGTTGGGCTTAAACAGTATGTGAATATAATATTTTTCTGAGCGAAGTGCATAGGTTTGTAATATAAAGACATTACTCAATCAATATAAATTTAATTATTACGCACTCTGCTTATTTCGATAATAAGCAGAGTGCCGAAAAATTTAGGAAAAGAAAATGGCAAAAGTAAATGCAGATCTAATTTGGTTCAATGGTGAGCTCATGCCGTGGAAAAATGCCACCGTTCATGTAATGAGCCACGCTTTACATTATGGTTCATCAGTATTTGAAGGTATTCGTGCTTATGATACCCACAAGGGTACTTGCATCTTCCGCTTAGAAGAGCACATTAAACGTTTGTTTGATTCAGCAAAAATTTACCGCATGAATATTCCTTATACGCAAAAAGAAGTAATACAAGCGTGTAAAGATTCAGTAAAAGAGAACGGTTTAAAATCAGCTTATTTACGTCCATTGGCCTTTTTAGGTGATATTGGCATGGGCTTACGCCCACCAATTGATGCAGTTGCTGACCTAATGATTGCAGCATTTAGTTGGGAAGCATACTTAGGCGCTGATGCTATAGAAAATGGTGTTGAAGTGGGTGTATCTAGTTGGAATCGACTAGCACCAAATACCATGCCAACTGCTGCAAAAGCGGGTGGTAACTACCTTTCTTCACAACTAATTTCTACCGAAGCTGCACGTCATGGCTATGCTGAAGGTGTTGCGTTAGATGTGAATAATATGGTCAGCGAAGGTGCGGGGCAAAATTTATTCTTAATTCGCAACGGTATTCTTTATACACCACCAAGTACTGCTTCTATTTTGCAAGGTTTAACGCGTGATACTGTATTTGTTCTTGCCAAGCAATTAGGTTATGAAGTACGTGAAGAACCAATTTCTCGTGAGTCTTTATATCTTGCCGATGAATTTTTCATGTGTGGAACAGCCACCGAAGTAGTACCAGTAAAATCAGTTGATGGTATAGCTGTTGGCGATGGTTCAAGAGGTCCTATGACAAAAGCACTTCAAGAAGCTTTTTTTGGTATTTTCAATGGTACGACCGAAATACCAGACAATTGGTTAGATCCAGTAAAATAGGTTGTTTTTTAACATTATAGCAACGTTGGAAGTACTCACTGACTAAAGTCAGCTCCGTGCTTTCGCCTTGCTCTAGTGTCAAAACTCAAACCTATTAACCATTAAACAGAACAAAAAAATTCTATTTTAAAAACATCTTCAATGAAGTTTTTTTCGAAATAAAATTTATCTCAGTATTCTCAAACGGAACTCAATATCATGCCTAAATTAAGATCTGCAACTTCTACTCAAGGCCGTAATATGGCTGGAGCTCGTGCCCTTTGGCGTGCTACAGGCATGACTGACGGTGATTTTGGAAAACCAATCGTTGCGGTAGTGAACTCTTTCACTCAATTCGTACCTGGTCATGTTCATTTAAAAGACATGGGACAGCTAGTTGCTGGCGCTATTGAAGAAGCAGGTGGTGTCGCAAAAGAGTTTAATACTATTGCTGTTGATGATGGTATTGCTATGGGTCATTCAGGCATGCTTTATAGCTTACCTTCACGTGATTTAATTGCCGATTCGGTAGAATACATGGTTAACGCGCATTGTGCTGACGCTATGGTATGTATTTCTAACTGTGACAAAATTACTCCTGGTATGATGATGGCGGCTATGCGCTTAAATATTCCAGTGATTTTTGTTTCTGGTGGCCCGATGGAAGCAGGCAAAACTAAGCTTTCTGAGCAAATTATTAAGCTTGATTTAGTTGACGCTATGCTCCAAGGCGCTGATCCAAAGGTTTCTGATGAACAAAGTGATCAAGTAGAGCGTTCAGCTTGTCCTACGTGTGGTTCATGTTCAGGTATGTTCACTGCAAATTCAATGAATTGTTTAGCTGAAGCATTAGGTTTAGCCTTGCCAGGTAACGGATCTATGTTGGCTACACATGCTGATCGCGAACAATTATTTTTAAAAGCAGGGGCACAAATTGTTGAGTTAACTAAACGTTATTATCAAGACAATGATGAAACAGCTTTACCACGGAATATTGCTAACAAAGATGCTTTTGCAAATGCTATGTGTCTTGATATTGCTATGGGTGGCTCAACCAATACCGTGTTGCATTTACTTGCTACTGCACAAGAAGCTGAAATAGATTTTACCATGGAAGATATGGATAAATTATCACGCATTGTGCCGCAGTTATGCAAAGTTGCACCCTCAACGCCTGATTATCATATGGAAGATGTTCATCGCGCAGGAGGTGTAATTGCTATTTTAGGTGAATTATCCCGTGCTAACTTACTAAAAACTGAAGTACCTAATGTATTAGGTACTTCATTGGCTGATGTAATAGCCAAATATGATATTACCCTTACCAATAATGAAGACGTTAAAAAATTCTACCGTGCTGGCCCCGCAGGCATTCGTACCACTAAAGCATTCAGCCAAGATTGTCGTTGGGATACATTAGACGATGATAGAGCTAATGGCTGTATTCGCAACCTTGAACATGCCTTTTCAAAAGAAGGTGGTTTAGCCGTACTCTCTGGTAATATTGCTATAGACGGTTGTGTCGTTAAAACAGCAGGTGTAAGTGACGACAACCTCATATTTACTGGCCCTGCACATATATTTGAAAGCCAAGATGATGCAGTAGCAGGCATTTTAGACGGGAAAGTAGTAGCTGGCGAAGTTGTTGTTATTCGTTACGAAGGACCTAAAGGTGGGCCAGGCATGCAAGAAATGCTTTATCCAACCACTTACTTAAAATCTATGGGGTTAGGTAAAGCGTGTGCATTATTAACTGACGGTCGCTTCTCTGGTGGAACTTCAGGTTTATCAATTGGTCATGTTTCTCCAGAAGCCGCTGACGGCGGTACAATTGCATTAGTTGAACAAGGCGACATTATTCACATTGATATTCCTAACCGTGAGATTACATTGCAAGTCTCTGAAGAAGCACTTGAGGCTCGTCGTGTTGCAATGGAAGCTAAAGGTAAAGATGCTTGGAAACCTGTTAATCGTGATCGCCCTATCAGTTATGCTTTGAAAAATTACGCTATGTTAGCCACCAGTGCCGACAAAGGTGCTGTACGTAACCGTGATTTACTTGATGGTTTAATATAAAGCAATGACCGAATCACAAAGCCAAGCGTTGCTCACACAACAGTCAGAGCAACTCGACTACCTGAGGCGCATATTACTTGCACCCGTTTATGATGTTGCAGTAGAAACGGAACTGACACCTTTAACAAAGTTATCAGCTCGCTTAAATAATCAAGTTTATTTAAAACGTGAAGACCAACAACCAGTACATTCTTTCAAGTTACGTGGTGCTTATAATAAGCTATCAAGCTTAACTGAAGCTGAGTGTATTCACGGCGTTATTGCTGCATCAGCAGGAAATCATGCTCAAGGCCTGGCATTGGCAGCTAATAAACTTGGTATAAAAGCAACTATTGTTATGCCAAAAACAACGCCCGAAATAAAAGTAGATAATGTTAGGCGTTTTGGCGGTGAAGTACGTTTAGTAGGTCATAGCTTTAATGAAGCACAAGAAGCCTCTATTGAATATGCTAAAACTGAAGGTAAAACACTCATCCATCCTTTTGATGATATAGATGTCATTGTTGGTCAAGGTACAGTAGCAAAAGAGTTATTACAGCAACAGCCTAATGCCGATGTGGTTTTTATACCTGTTGGTGGCGGTGGCTTACTTGCTGGTATGGCAGTATATTTAAAGCAACTTAGCCCCAATACCAAAGTGATTGGTGTTGAAGCTGAAGACTCTGCCTGCCTAAAGGAAGCTTTAGCTGCTGGCAAACCCGTTGATTTACAACAAGTAGGCTTGTTTGCTGATGGGGTTGCAGTAAAGCGCATTGGTCAACATACTTTTAGCTTAATTAAACGTTATTGTGATGAAGTGATCACAGTCACCACCGATGAAATTTGCGCATCAATAAAAGATATTTTTGAACAAACTCGTGTTATTGCCGAACCAGCAGGAGCGTTGTCATTAGCGGGGCTACAAAAATATTGTGCCTCTAGTGAAAAAAATGGTCAGTCACTTGTCGCAATATTATCAGGCGCTAATATGAACTTTCACAGCTTACGTTATGTTTCTGAACGCTGTGAATTAGGAGAGAAAAAAGAAGCCATTCTTGCGGTAACAATCCCTGAAGAGAAAGGCAGTTTCAAACGTTTTTGCCAAACTATTGGTAATAGAGCAATCACTGAATTTAACTATCGCTATACTGGCGAAGATAATGCGAATGTTTTTGTTGGTGTCCGCCTAAGTGGTAGTTCAGAAGAGCGTCAACACCTGCTTGATGAGTTGGTAAGTGCCAACTATCAAGTTAATGACTTTACTGATAATGAACTAGCGAAGTTACATGTTCGTTATATGATTGGCGGCAAAAAAAGTCAGGCTAATAATAAAAATGAACGAATATTCTGTTTCGAATTTCCAGAACACCCTGGCGCATTAGAAAAATTTCTTGATGCGATGGGTGAGCTATTCAATATCACCTTATTCCATTACCGAAATCATGGTGCAGCCTTTGGGCAAGTACTCGCTGGTTTTGAAGTAAGCACAGACAAAGAAAATGAATTTTTTCTGCACTTAGATACTTTAGGTTATCAATTTCAAGAAGCAACAGATAACCTCGCCTATCAAGAATTTCTTAATTAATAATCTAGCATTCCTACATACATAACTCAGGGGCATTACTCTCGTAGTCACTTTATTGCTATAAATATAGATACTTATCTTTGTCCTGGAGCTACAAAGCAGAAGTAGATCCCTTAATCTAAAGTGATAAATATTCGTTCGAAACACTATATGTTGTGTCAAAAAAATGAACTTTACACAACATATAGCAATGCAATAGCGAAAGCTTGATCTAAATCAAACATTTAAAACATAAAAACACTATATATTGTGCTTATAGAAAATAAAAACACTACATATAGGTTTTGCATGGAATTTAATTGCCTCCCCCCTTCTGTTGTCTTTCAAGAAGTACCTGATGAAATTAGTTTATGTTTTAGCATTACTGGCTGTAAAGTTGGTTGTAATGGTTGTCATAGTACTGAATTATGGAACAAAAACTACGGTAGTGCTTTAACAAATAAAACCTTTATTCATTGGTTAAATAAATACCGTAACTTAATAAGCTGCATCGTTTTCTTTGGTGGTGAATGGCAGTCTAATGCATTAATTGAAAAACTGCTTATTGCTAAAAACTTTAATCTAAAAACCTGTCTCTACTCAGGTGAAAAATACATAGACATCAAAATATCCCAACATCTTGATTTTTTAAAAACGGGAGCATGGCAAGCTGAACTAGGTGGTTTAGAAAGTGTTACTACCAACCAAGTTTTTCGCGATTTAACCACAGGTGAAAAACTTAATCATTTATTTATAAAAAATCATAATAGCAATTCATCCGAGAATTTAATCAAAAATTCAATCAGAGAAGGAGCCAACAATGTTGCGGCTTAATAAAGAACAAATAAATAATAAAAAAGACTTTATCCAGAATTATTTTTTAGCTAAAAATGCTGCCGATGGTTCAAAAATGGATGCTAATGCTAATGTCACTCACAAAAATATTGCTACATTAGAGGCTGAATTATTAAAAGACTGCTTTGTTCAAATAAACCGAGCATTAGTGCAAGATAAAATACGAGAAACTTTTGATGACAAACTGGCAGCTGAATATTTACGACAAATTGAAGATCATGAAATTTATGTACACGATGAAACGAGCTTAAAGCCTTATTGTACTTCTATTAGTATGTACCCATTTCTACTTGATGGTTTAACAAAGCTGGGTGGTGAATCAAAAGCACCTAAACATTTAGAGTCATTTTGTGGCTCATTTGTTAACCTTATCTTTGCAATTTCTGCACAGTTTGCAGGAGCTGTAGCAACAGTTGAATTTTTAACTTATTTTGATTACTTTGCTCGTCTTGAATATGGTAATGATTATTTAACTACGCATAAAAAATCAATTGAAAACCATTTGCAACATGTTGTTTATGCTATAAATCAGCCTGCCGCCGCGCGTGGTTATCAAAGTGTATTTTGGAATATATCATTATTTGATCAACATTATTTCTCCGCTATGTTTGAAAATTTTGTGTTTCCTGATTTTACTAAACCAAACTGGCAAACAGTTGAACAACTGCAACTATTCTTTCTTGGTTGGTTGAACAATGAACGTGAAAAGGCCGTATTAACTTTTCCCGTAGTAACCGCAGCCATGTTAACTGAAAATGGTCAATGTAAAGATCTTGATTTTGCTCAACAATTAGCAGAGCAAAAAGCCGAAGGGAACTCTTTTTTCATTTACTTATCAGATAGTCCTGACTCTCTTGCTTCTTGTTGTCGTTTACGCAATGAGATTTCTGATAATACATTTTCCTATACTTTAGGTGCTGGTGGCGTAGCAACAGGTTCAATTAATGTAATCACTTTAAATATGAACAGGCTCGTGCAAGATGGTCGTGATTTACGGGAAGAAATTGAGAAAATTCAAAAATACCAAGTTGCTTATCGAAAGTTGATGGAAGAGTATAAAGCTCAAGGTGCTTTATCTGTTTATGATGCCGGTTTTATTTCTCTCGATAAACAGTTTTTAACCATTGGTATTAATGGTATGGCAGAAGCGGCTGAATTTTCTAATATTTCAGCAAGCAACAACCAAGCGTATAAAGACTTTGTTAGTAGTAAACTTAAAGTAATTTATACCGCCAATCAAGAAGCTAAAAAGTGCTATGGTTATATGTTCAACACAGAGTTTGTGCCAGCAGAGAACCTAGGTATTAAAAATGCTAAATGGGATAGAAAAGATGGCTACCAAGTAAAACGTGACTGTTATAATTCATATTTCTATTTGGTTGAAGATGAAAACACCAACCATTTAGATAAATTTGTATTACATGGTAAAGAGATTACTCAGTATTTAGATGGCGGTTCAGCATTACATTTAAACCTAGATGAATCACTATCGGCCGAAGCTTACTTAAAATTATTTAATGTGGCTGCAGCAACTGGCTGCAATTACTTTTGCACTAACGTAAAAATAACCATTTGCAATGACTGTGAGAAAATAGACAAACGGACATTAATGCATTGTGATGCTTGCGGTAGTGAGAATATTGACCATGGAACTCGCGTTATCGGTTACTTAAAGCGCGTTACTGCATTTAGTCAAGGTCGACAACAAGAGCATGCTTTACGTCATTATCATAAACAAAGTTATAACCAAGAAGCACTTGAGCAGGAACAAAATAATAACGCTGCTTAATTTTTTATTTGAGCTTTATTATTAAAACTACTTCACCATGAGTATGGTTACCTTATTAGCCATACTCTCATCATCTAAACGACCATAACGCATAATAAAGTCTTCTTTTCCATCGTGGTTCAGATCATGATGTTCAAATAATTTTCCATTTTTAGGTAATAAAATTTTATGCTTGCTCGCTTTACGATTAAACAGCCTTGAAGTGTTTTGCCCTAAGAAAATACTTAGTTTTTTCTCTCCTGACGATAAAATCAAATCTTGCAATTTATCACCATTAATATCACTTAAAAGTACAATGGGTTGACCACTTTGCCCAGAAGTTAAGCTAAAATTTAATTCAACTTCTTTACTAATAAGCGCATCATCTTCATAACTATTATCATCATTCAAAGCAAATAACAGCACATTTTGATCTATACCACCAGAAAGTAAAGCGCCAATAATATTGCTTACACTTAATTCAAATGAAGACAGTAACACTTCAAATTTATTATCTTCATTTACATCAACAATTTTCAAACCTGTTAATGTTCCTTCTGCTTTTATAACCGTATTAGCCGTTTTAGGAAATTCAAATTCTTTGTTTTGATTTATGTAACCCATATAAAATTCATAATCATTTGCTCTATCTAATACGCCTGAACTTTGTGTAAAGCGAACAATAACATCAACTAAACCGTCACCATTAATATCCTTTATCTCCTCAACAACACGATGTGTTAAGTTACTTTGATCAAGACTTTCACCATCAGACTCCCTTAATTGCCACCAATTTAAACCATATATATTTTCTTCAAGAAAAATCTGTTTTTGTTGTTCCGAAAAGGTTCCTTCCTCAGTTTGGCTAAAATAGTTTATTTTCCCTTTAGAGATCCAAGCAATATCTTGGCGCTTATCTAGATTAAAGTCGGCATAAAATAAAGTAATAGGTTGGAAATTAACGCCTCCTAGATTCAATTCAGCTTGTGTATTAATCACTAAATGTTGCTGAATATAGGTTTGAGTATCCTTTAAAGAAATCCATAAATTGGTTTGCTCAAAATCAGGTAAAATTATGTCGTCTAAGCCATCATTATTTATATCTTGAATAAAGTCTTTTTTAGTAATGAAATTTGATTTATTTATCAAATAAATAGAATTGACTTCTTGTTTATGCTGAAGGTACAGACCAGTTTGTAAACTATCATCTTTTTTAAAATGGTCATTATATGCAAGTGAAACCACTTTATTCTTTGCTAGAAAATATAATCCTTCTGAATCTTCACTCACATCAAAAGCAAAGTATTCATCAGGTAATACCATTTTATCTAATAATATAAAATTATGAGTTTTTTCATGAAAAACATATATTGCCAACCATGTTTGATTAGATTCATCTTCCCCAATCACAACAAGTTCATCCACGGTAGATTCTTCACCCGTGATGATATCTAATGCAATGACAGGCAAAATTACTTTAAAAGGTATCGTGATGGTATAATGCTCAAAGGCTAATTTAGATCCAACAAGTTTACTTGAACTCGCAAAAGCTGGCGTTCCTGTAGCAAACCCTAAGAAAAAAATTAAACCTAATAGTAATCGATAATGCATATTAATCCTTTTTAAAAACTTATAACCCGCTTAATTTAAAATCTAGAAAGGAATGACTTTGTAAGCACAACGCCTTGCACCTTCAATTATATGTTCCTCTCTAGTTACCGTAGCAACATCTTCAAGTAAGTTTTGAAATAGATGTAATTCACTTCGACAAAAATTTACGCATTTAGTTGCAGCCGCACATATTGGACAATGATTTTCTAATAACCAATAAAAGCCATCTTCTTGAGTCATGGTTGCCATATACCCTTCATCACTACGTAACTTAACAAGCGTTATTAATTTTTCTTCCACACCATATCTATCAGCTAGTGCTAAACGATATGCACGCATTGATGATTTTTCTCTATTCGCAATAAGTTTTTCTAAACCATCATCTCCAAAGACTGCAATAACAGAATCAATAAGCTGCACCGTTAATTCATCATGGCGATTAGCAAAATGACTATTACTTTTTTCTGTTAACGACCAATAACGTGTTGGCCTACCCCTTGTAGCTTTCTCATCTTTAAATGTAAGCTCTCCTGATTCTTCTAGCGCTAGCATATGTTGGCGTATTCCCATGGTGGTTAAACTTAACTCACTTGCTAAAACTTTAGCCGTTAATGGTCCTTGAGTTTTTAACAACTCAATAATTTTATCATGCGTTTTCATCGCTAATCCTGTGAAATCAGGTTAATTCATTAGGGTTATTATCACTCAAAATAAAATTATGTAAACTTTTTAATTTATTATATTTTAACTTTGCCATTGACAAAGTTAAGTAAACAATTTAATTTACTTAATATTATATAAACATAAGTCTTTACTAAAGGAGAGGGTAGATGAAATTAGTGATTATTAGTGCTAGCCAAAGAAAACAATCTCAAACAGCCAAAGTGGCTCAATATATGGTTGAAGCGGCAATAGGTTATGAAACGATCGTTCATTTAGAGCTTTGTCAATTACAGTTGCCATTATGGGATGGAAAGCAAACAAGTAAATTAGCCGAGTCGAGTGATTGGTTAATGATCAACGAACATTTAAATCAAGCAGACGCTTTTATTGTGATCACGCCTGAGTGGAGCGGTATGGCATCACCATTATTAAAAAACTTTTTATTAATGTGCTCTAGTCAAGATACCGCTAACAAACCCGTATTATTAACCGCAATTTCAAGCGGAATCAGCGGCGCTTATCCTATAGCAGAATTGCGTATGAATGCCTTTAAAAATAATAAATTAGTCGCCATTCCTGACCACCTTATTATTAGAAATATTGAAGAGGTTTTAAATGCTCCCACAAATAATACATCCGTATTTACCGAACACGATAATAAAATACGTCACCGCATAGGTTATAGCCTTCATACTCTACAGAAGTACAGCAAGGCACTTAAAGCTTTACGAACAGAATTAATCGATTATCCCTATGAAAACGAAACACTCTATTCTTATGGCATGTAAAAGATCTTAATAACAGTGATACAAATAGGAGAAAAACATGATTACTTTAGAGCATATAAATTTAGTAGTAAAAGATATTGAACAAACATTAGCTTTTTATCAAGCGGCATTTCCTCATTGGATCGTACGCGGAGGTGGAATAAGTAAATGGTATGGTAAGCCCCGGAAATGGGTTCACTTTGGTGATGAATATCAGTACCTAGCCTTAAATGATAATGGCATTGGTGAAAACCGTGATTTAACAGGCCATCAAATTGGTCTTGCTCATTTTTCTTTTGTAACCAGTGATATGAAAGGAGTAATCGCACGATTAGCGCAAGCAGGTTATGCCGTTGATAAAGAAGGTACAGAAGATACCTACCGTGAGAACGTTTATTTTGTCGATCCCAATGGCTATGAAGTAGAGTTTGTGCAATATCATAGTGATTTACCTAGCGACAGAAATCGTTATGAGTAATTTTATCAACAAACATAAAGAATTTTACAGATGGCACTATCACGCATAATATTTAACAGCTAAACTATTAAGTTAATGAGTTATTTCAAGGTTAGCTGTTTTCAAGGACTTTTATGCGTCAACATCATTGGTTATTTATACTCTTATTTCTTTCTGGTTGTGCCACTATAGGCATATTTGAGTACGATAAACACTACGGTGCTAGTCATGTTGAAAATCGCTTATCTGCTAATAAAATTACTGCTGAGCAAAGTGTACATTTCAACCAAGTTATTAAGCCCATTATTGAAAATCGCTGTGTCGTTTGTCATGGTTGCTTTGATGCCCCATGCCAATTAAAAATGGAAAATCTTGTCGGGTTAGAGCGTGGGGCAAACAAAACAGCTGTGTACAATGGTGCACGTTTACTTACAGCTAAGAAAGCTTATAGCCTAAGTACCTTAACCTCACTTAATAAAAATCAATTACAATCCTTACGTCAAGAAGGCTACTTTCCTGTATTAAATGAACGTCAACAAACCCCTATCGCTAACGCTAATGCAGGGTTAATGTATCAAATGTTGCAACTAAAACAACAACATCCCTTACCCAATACAACGCTACTTGATAGTAGTTTTGATATTTCTTTAAACAGAAGTCAACAATGCCCAACTATAGAAGAATTCGAAAAATATAAAAATAATACCCCATTAGCAGGAATGCCCTATGCGCTTCCCGCTTTAAATGAAAAACAACACCATCACCTTAGTACTTGGTTAGAAAATGGCGCATTATTACCAGAAGTGCAACCAATTTCAGCTGATGAACAAACCATAATAACAACATGGGAAAAATGGTTAAATAGCAGTGATACCAAGCAACAACTCGTCTCACGTTATTTATTTGAGCATTTATATCTTGCTAACTTATATTTTGAACAAAATAGTAACCGTTATTTTAAACTAGTTCGCTCTCGTACTCCTTCGGGGGAAGCTGTTGATATTATTAATACCCGCAGACCATTTGACTCACCTTTTATCAACAGCCAAAGCATAGCAACATCAAATAGTCAGCAAAAATTTTATTATCGACTACTAAAAAATAACAATACCATTATTGCTAAACGTCATATGCCCTATCGTTTTGATTTAGAAAAATTAAAGTACCTAAACAAGCTATTTATAAGCCCAAATTACCAAGTATCACAATTACCAAATTATCAGCTAGAAGAAGCGTCCAACCCATTTGTCATTTTTCAAGCGCTACCAACAAAATCACGTTATACCTTCTTACTAGAGCAATCACAATTTTCAATTATGAACTTCATTAAAGGGCCGGTCTGTCGAGGCCAAATTGCATTAAGTGTGATAGAAGATCATTTTTGGGTGTTTTTTGCCGATCCTAGTTATCTTGATGATTATCATAGTGATGGCTTTATTGATGATAATAGTAATTTACTACAATTACCTGCTGGTACCAGCGATAAAGCCCTATCATTGCTCTATTGGCGGTCATACGCAAGTCGCCAACAAGACTACTTAAAAAACAAACTAAACTTTATAAAAAAGGTTGGATTTAGGCAAAGTGATTTAGATTTAGATCTAATTTGGTCTGGTGAAGGCAACCCAAATGCAACATTAACAGTATTCAGGCACTTTGATAGTGCTTCAGTATTACAAGGTTTTATTGGTCAAACTCCCAAAACTGCTTGGTTTATTACCTATCCTTTACTTGAACGTATTCACTACTTGTTAGTGGCAGGCTTTGATATTTATGGCAATGTAAGTCATCAATTAAAAACCCGCCTATATATGGATTTTTTACGCATGGAAGCCGAAAGTGATTTTATTTCTTTTTTACCCAAAAAAGAGCGTCAAAAAGAACATGAATACTGGTATAGAAATACCACAGATACGGTTAAAGACTACATATTTTCAGATGAGTTTTACCAATTACCTGAAAGTAATATTCATTATAAAACAGAAGATACCAAGAAAGAGTTATTACAAAAAGTAGCTAAACACACCAATAATAGTGCCGTAAATTCTTATAATTTAGTAAACACTTCAAGCAGTAATATTAACAATTATAAATTAATGCGTCTTAACAATATGGTAGGAGAAGCCGTTTCTATTTTACCGCAAGTAAGCTACCTTATGGTAAATAGCGATCAGGGTGACCATGTTTATACTTTAATTAATAATAGTGCACATACCAATGTCGCCCACTTATTTTCAGAAAATAAACGACGTATCCCTGAAGAAGATAACTTAACTGTTGTTGCTGGAATTGTTGGAACCTATCCTAACGCATTTTTTCAAGTATCAGAGCAACAACTAGGAGAATTTGTAAGCGCATTAGAGCTCATACAAACAGAGCAAGATTATAGTCAACTTAAAGATAAGTTTGCTGTACGCCGAACTAATCCAAACTTCTGGAAATATGCTGATAAATTGCATATTTGGTATCAAAAGAACCAATCTAATTCAGCAGGCTTATTAGACTTTAATCGCTTAGAAAACAGATAATCTATATAGGGATAAATAAAGAAAAACTGATCTTGATCAAGTACCCGAGTAAATTACTCAGGTACTATCATCACAACTTTATTAATTTGTTTTTATTTGGAGTACCTTATGGGTTGTTGTGGCGGTTGTGGTGGCGAAGGCCATGAAGAGAAAAAAGAGCAAGAACAAGAGCAAGCAGTTGAACAGTCAACTGAAAAGAAAACTGAAGAAGCAAAAGATTAGTAAAATAGCGCAAATCAATTAGGCGCACTCAATACAGGCTACAAATGCCCGTGTCGTGTTAAAACTCCCTTGTAAAATAAAATACTTACCGTTAAATAAGCAGTAAGTATTTTATAATGGTCTATTGATTAATAACTATTTTAGGCTGCCATTCTAACCAGTCTTCATCAAGCTCTTGATGAAGAATAAAACGCTTAACCTGCATTTTTTGATCTGTTATATCAGCGTCTGTATCAAGTTCTGGACTAGCGAAAGCAATGCCGCCTGCAATCAGTGTTTCAATAGATTCAGAGTCAATATTAACCCCAGAGAAAATACCCGCTTCAATATTAATACCACTGGTATTCCAAAACTTACTACCACTATTAACCAATGGTGCATAGCGCTTGGCAATATTAATAAAAATATCAACTCTATCCGCAGTATTAGATAAATCAATACCAATGACCTCACCGACTTTGACTTGACGATACAACACTGGGTTACCTACACGTACCGAACTTAAACGTTTAGCAACTAACTTAACGTTTAAGCCATAAGGTAACTGCTTGATGGTAGGCGGCAACTCAAGTGCTTCAAATACTGTTTGCGACTCACCTAGTTTACCGCTAGATATTAGTTTGTCGCCAGGTAAAACGGCAACAAAAGCACCTTCAAGTAGTGACGCTACATTTTTTGAACCTACCAAACCTATTTCAGGTTCAACCACCCAAAAATTGGTTCCTTGTTTTGCAAATTGACTGCCTACATTGTTTAACAAGACTAACGCGGTGACACCAACTGCATTATCATTAAAAATTAAACGCGTTACCGTGCCTACTTCCTGATCTTGATAAACCACCTTAGTGTTTACTTTTAAGCCAGTAAAATCATTAAAGTGAATACTAATCGCTAAGCCTGCATTCTCTGCTTGTTCAAAATGTTCAAATAGTTCAAAGCTGTCTAATTCTTTAACTTCAGCTTGCGATTTATTAGCATCAGGTGGATTATAAAAACTAATTCCGCCTCGCAAAATGGCATCGACAGACTCAGTTTTAACAACAAAATCGCCTAAACCACCACTTAGCATTATACCACTGGCATTATAAAAACGCGTATATGCCTGTATCAATGATTTATGCTTATCATCAATAGTTATATTAACACGCACTTTATCTGCTTCTTTATCTAAAGTGACATTATCAACTTGCCCAACAACAACCCCTCGATAACTAACGCTACTGCCCGCTGTTGCCACACTTGCATTGTCTGTCACTAAGCTTAGTTGCAAACCTAATGCACTTGCATATTTAGCAGGAGGTGAAGTTAATAATACAAAATCCGTTTTAACTTTTTCATTTTCTTTATCAAGATTAAAAGTGATATAAGTACCGCCCAACAAAGCATCTGTATCTGTAGCACCAGATAAACTAAGATTAGGTTTTACCAACCAAAATTGAGTTCCTTCACGCAAAATTTTCTCGTACTCAGGCAATAGACCAAGAGACAACTTGCTTTTATCTCCTTGTACTTCAATGCTATGAATAGCACCAATTTCCTCACCACGATATAAAATACGTGTATTGGTATTAAGCTGTTCATTTGCTGAAATGACTAAAGTAAAGCTAGTTCTCTGCTTCGCTAATTTTTGATTAGCAAATAGATTAAATTTGTCACCATTCTCAACAGGTTTATCCGCTTTTTTGTTGTCAATATTAACAAACGAAATACCACCAGTTAAAATACTTTGAAGCGACTGCGCTTCTATATCTATCCCTAGAAGGTTTGCCTTAATTTTAAGCCCTGAATTGTTATAAAAATGGCTTGATGAAGTAACATAATGTTGATACTCCTTTTGAATATAAATATGAATTAAATGTTGCTCCGTATCAACAGTATCAACAGCTTGAACACTACCAATAGCTTGTTGTTTAAAGTATATATTACTGCCTACTTGTAATGAATGTCGCTCATTTGACTCTATAATTAAGTGTAAGCCTGGCTCAGTATATTGATACGGAGGCTTAGTATTAAAAACTGAAAATTTGTTTGTTGGTTCACCTTGCAAAGAAGGACGAATACTAATGTAAGTACCCGTTAATAAGGTTTTTGCATTCGAAATACCCGTAAGGTCAATATGAGGTGATACCAAATAAAATTGAGATTGTTCCGTTAAATAAGGAACAACGCGCGGATTAACTTTCGCTTGTGCCGTAATTTTCCTCGTTTTTGGATCTATTTTACTAAAAGATTCTATAGCACCAATGGTTAAGCCTTGATATAAAATGGCGGCATTATGATTAACACCTGAATTCCAATCTAAAGTAAGCTCAATTTCATGACCCATTTCAGCGGATTGAAAGTCTGTATGCAAAGGAAAAGTATGCCCATTTTTAGCAGGGGCTAATTTTTCTTGATAGCTAAGTGTATCAACCGCAATGCCACCACCAATAATAGAGGCTAACGAATCTGTATTTACTTTTATTCCTGCCGTTATTGATGCCGTAACCTGTACGCCGCTTGTGTTCCAAAAAAGTGAGTTTTCCTTTACTAAATGAGCATATTCTTGTTCGATAAAAATATTAATATTAATATCTTGGTTATCCTCAATATAGTGATAACCCGTTACATAACCGATAGGAATTTGCTTAAACGTAATAGGAGAATTTTCACCAATAGAGCCTAAAACACTTGTTTGTAAAGTAAGATGTAACCCTGGTGTTGTCATATCTAACTGTGGGGCTTCATTCAAAGCGATAAAGTGATCTTGGCTTTCAGCCTCTTTGTTAGTATCTGGAATAATATTAATGTAACTACCTGACAATAGGGTGTCTAAACCAGAAACACCTTGTAAGGAAATATCAGCACTAACTAACCAGAATTGTGTGTTTTGGGTAAGGTAATCAGCAAAAGAATTTTTCATTTCTACTTCGGCAATAACCGACAGCAAATCATCAGACGGAACTACTTTATTAACAATACCTGTCACAAGGCCTTTATAGCGAATCTCCGTTTTTTTCGGGATAATACCTACACCATGTTCAAACTCAATAGTGATAAAAGTACCTTGCTCTGATAACGCTTTAATCCCTAACCAACCACCAAAAATTAACGCAATAAAAGGGACAAACCAAACAATTGAAATACCTTGACGAGGAACAACCTCAGCAGAAGCTTCACTACTTTTCAATTCCTTGTTATTCGACGATTTATCCATAGTCATTTTTTTCCTTAAGTCACATAAACTTATTCATTACTTTGTTTTTTATCCCACAAAAGTCGAGGATCAAAACTATTTGCCGCTATCATTGTAAAAATCACCGTTAAGGTAAAATAATTAATCGCTGGCCCTGCCGCGACTGACGTTATAAAACCTAACTCAACCACAGCCACTAATAATGCCACTACAAAAACATCAAGCATTGACCAAGGTCCTAAAAACTCTAAAATATGATAAAATTTACTGTGTTTGTCTGGTCGTAATCGTACACCAGTATGTACTCGATAAACCAGTAAAAACAAACCAGCAATTTTTAGTAGCGGCACAATAATACTAGCCGTGAAGATAATTGCAGCAATTGGATATAAACCATGATCAACAAACTGACCAATACCTGAAAGTATGGTTGATGGATCACCAATACCCAGGGAATATATAATCATAATAGGGTAAAGGTTTGCAGGAATAAAAGCTATTAATGCCGCAATATTCCAGGCTAAAGTATATTGTAAACTATGGGGCTTACGTTGATAAAAAAAACCATGGCAACGAACACATTGTATTTTTTGATGGCTATCTCCATCTCTTAATTGATTAAGTTTATGGCATTTAGGACAAAGAGCAAGATTGCTTTCTTTCGCGGTATTAATCGACAAACTCATCCTCCAGCCTTTGCCAAATATAATCTTGATCTAAAGCAGCTGATGCCATTGTTGAACTAATAAGCCACAGAATAAAAGCAAACAACCCCATATTTACTGACAGATCAGTATCATCAAGCAGCTTATACATAGAAACAACAATACCCAACATAAATACATTAAGCATTGCCCAGTTATCTAAATGATGAAAAGCCCGAAGAAAATGTAATAACGAAGGTTTTAATTTATTAAATTTAAAACTGTACGTTATATAAAAAGCGCCGAATAAGCGAACAATAGGTACCGCAATAGCAAATAAAAACACTAAAATAGCGATCATAAAAAAACCACGATCTATTAATACAAGAATACAGTCAAGTAATGAGGCATGATGGTATTGCCCCGCTAAAGTCACCCCCATAATAGGAAGTAAAATGGCAGGCACTAAAAAAAAGAGCCCCGCCAAAGACCAATTAAAACTACGTTCAATTGAATCGACCTTACGCTCAGCTATAGTACTACCACAACGTATGCACTTTACACTTTGGCCTTGCTTTAATTCAGGCTTGTCATATAAAGCATCACACTGCTGGCAGGCTATTAATTGTTTTGTATCTATATTGGCACTCAAGTGTTTCACTCAAATAAAAAAATGCGTTTATGCTATAAACAACAAAGCAGCAATAAATGCTGCTTTGTTTCAAATATAATTAAATAGTTTACTGTCTATTTAAGCGAAGACATATATTTCACTAACTCATCAATGTCGCTATCAGATAACTTTATAGCAATATTTCTCATGATGTCATTTCTATCATTGCCACGACTACTATCACGAAAAGTATTTAATTGCTTCGTCAAGTAATCAGCATTTTGGCCAGCTACAGCAGGAAAAGCAGCTTGAGTCATACCTTTACCATCAACACCATGACAAGCAACACAAGCAGTAATTCCTTTTTTAGCGTCACCGCCAAAGTATAATTTTTCACCACTTTGGCTAGTTTCACCCGTTCCTTCAGTACTGGTTTGTACCGCATAATATGCCGCTAAATCATTCATATCTGCTGCGCTTAAACCTGCAACCATACCAACCATTACTGGGTCAACACGTGCTCCAGATTTAAAATCAGCTAGTTGTTTAGCAATATAGTTAGCACTTTGCCCCGCCAACTTAGGATACATTGAAATTAAGCTATTACCGTCAGTACCATGACAAGCAACACACATTGCTGATTTTTCTTGACCTGCTTTTACATTACCCGCATAAATAGCAGCGGCCGTTGTAGAAGTAACCACTTCAACATGACTAGCAGGAGCCGACTCAGCTGTTGGAGCAGAATTTTCAGTAGTTACAGCTGCTTGCTCTCCTTCACGTTTTTGACTAGAGAAATAAGCACCTAAATCAGCCATGTCTTGCTCAGACAAACTAACAGCCATTGGTGCCATCACCATATCGGTACGAGTTCCTGATTTAAAATCGGCTAACTGTTTAGCAATATAAACAGCATGCTGACCCGCAAGATCAGGATAAGTTGGGTTTGGGTTTACACCAGTAGCACCATGACAGGCACTACACACAGCAGATTTAGCTTTACCTGCTTCAGCATCTCCCTCTACAGCTACTGCTGTATTGAACATGCTTGCTCCTAACAAAAGTGAAAATATTATTTTTTTCATTAAATTGCTCTCTGCTTATCGTTAACTAAATGTATAATGTTAAATTGTGATGATATTTGCTTTTAAAATAAACTTTAAAAAGTGACAGTATTTTACACTAATCTGTGCTGCGTGTAACATTATCTGAGCAAAATTCCTTGAAAAACACACTATTTAGCATTTTTGTTAATTATTTTGATAATAAATGAACAAGAATAACGCTATAATAGCGCCATATTTTCATACTGAGTTAAATCCTTGTCTTCTACCACTATACATTTAAGCAAAGCCACTTTTACTATCAGTGCGCCAGATATTCGAAAATTACCAGAAGACAGTGGCATTGAAGTTGCTTTTGCTGGTCGTTCCAATGCTGGTAAATCAAGCGCATTAAATACACTAACAAATCAAAAAAGTTTAGCGCGAACCAGTAAAACGCCTGGTCGAACTCAACTGATTAATGTATTTGAAATTGGTGACAATAAACGCTTAATCGACTTACCTGGTTATGGTTTTGCCAAAGTACCATTAGAAATGAAAAAGAAATGGCAAAAAGCACTAGGTGAATACTTAGAGAAACGCGAAAGCCTAAAAGGTTTAGTTGTATTAATGGATATTCGTCATCCGTTAAAAGATCTAGATATGGATTTAATTCAATGGGCTGCCGATAGCGAACTACCTGTTTTAGCTTTATTAACTAAATGCGACAAACTATCACAAGGCAAACGCAGCGCAGAAGTACTAAATGTGAAAAAAATATTAGCGCCACTAAATGCCGATATAAGAGTTCAAGCATTCTCATCACTAAAACGCACTGGCGCTGAACAAGCCGACAGCATTATTTGTGACTGGTTTTCAGAAGAACTGTAACAATAAATTATTCACTAGAAGAACTTAATCACAAGATAACTATCGCAATTATTTGATAATTGTTTAAGTGTTCAACATCTTCGCCCTAAATTTTGAACAAAAAAAACCAGTAGCAGAACTACTGGTATATAAGCTATGGGGAAGCTAGAATAAAATTATTACAATAAGTGTCCGTAAGGAACAAAGCCATTATAGAGCAACAACTCTATAAATGTAAAGCACTAATAGTATAAATACTCTATTTATTTTGATTTGGATCAAATTATTTGTTTGTGGTTATGTGTGGATCGTCACAAATAATGAGAAGCGCGTCATTAAACGAGGAGCTTTTACGTTATATTTCAACAGCTTAGTTGTTTTCAATAGATAAATATATCTTTTGTCACTGAATACTCTCGATAAGGTTTATCGTATCTTCGTAGCATTCTTTGCAAAAATGAATGAAAACTTTAAGCTCATTTCCAGTGTGATATAACGGCTCCCCAGCACTAGGTGCTTCATGCTTAGCACTGTATTTAGAAAGAATGACGATATAATCCAACCTACGTGCGGCAGGTATCACAAGAGGAGCAAAACCCGCTCTCAGTAAAATAAGGTTAGCGATTAAACGTGCTATACGTCCATTTCCGTCCCAGAATGGGTGGATCTGACCAAAGATTAAATGAGCCGTTGCATACATAGTGATCGCTTCGTCAATACTATGAGGTTTACAGGACTCTATGTATTCGACTAAACCAACCATAAGTTTTGAGACATCAAATGGTCGTGAGTACGGGTGGTATACTCTTGAGTTATCATCAACTAATAAGTAGGTTCCATTAGGTACGACTTTAAAATCACCATAAGGCTTATCTATATCAAATATAACGTCAGTCTGAACGGCTTTATGTAGCTGTTTGATTTTACTTATGGTTAGCTCACTATTAATCATATCGTAAAGCAAATCGATAGCTGTCGCGTGACCCATTACTTCTTTGTGATCTTTTAACGACTTACCCGATACGGTTAAACCCTCACTTAATATAAACTGCGTTTCACCTAAGTTTAGTGTATTACCCTCAAGTGCTGTTGAATTGTGCGTCCACATGGTACGCAACATGATCAGTAACTCTTGTTGCTTTGAGCTAGGTAAACCCTCTAAGAATTTAAAGGTTGGTTTACTCTGCTCAGGTACGCTTACGTATTTACGAGCCTTTCGCTCGCCCGTGATTAAAACGATACCCTGCTTAGCCGCACCACTAAGCCACCGTTGTACTGTACGATTATCAACTTGAAAAGCTGTAGCAGTTTGAATATCACTGATACTTACAGGCTTATTAGCAGAATTTACGTAATTTAATACAAGTTCTTTTTCAGTCTTATTTTGTCGCATAAGCAGATTTATCGGATAATTATTAATTTATACGGCATTGTCGCATAAAAACATTTATCGGACAAATTACTGTTTATACGACATTTTGACCTTTTATTTTTTAGCTGTTTATGAATTAACGGTAAGCGCAATTAAACAGTAGAGTAAGTCAGGTCACAGCATTAATTAGTGTGACCTGTTGACCTTAAGCTAACTTTAATGCTTTACTAATATTCTATATTCTTACTCTGAATTAAATTCTATGCTTCATTCTCTTATTATTAAAATACGCGCCCAAGTAAACAAATTGATGCCTTTTCCTTTTCCTAAATTGATATCAGGAGAAGGGACAATTACGCAAACAGCAGAACAATTATTAGAAATGAAAGCAGGTAAACCTTTCATTGTCACTGATGCAATTTTAGTAGAGCTTGGTATAGTCAAAAGACTAACTGATGCATTATCGGCAGCAAATATTGATTATTATATTTTTGATCAAGTAACACCTGACCCAACCACTGAAGCGGTTAATAATGGTTTAACATTTTATCGTGAAAATCAATGTGACAGCTTTATTGCCATAGGTGGTGGCTCAGTGATGGATTGTGCAAAAGCTATTGCTGCCTCAGCGACTAAAAACACCGATATAAAAAATTTGAAAGGATTATTTCGGATCAGAAAACCATTACCACCATTTATTGCGATTCCTACCACCGCAGGTACAGGTTCAGAAGCAACCGTTGTTGCCGTGATAACCGATTCTAAAAAGAAACAAAAATTTACCGTTGTCGATCCGGTTTTAGTGCCAGATATTGCTATTGTCGACCCTCTACTAATGGTTGGCTTACCTGCAAAAATAACCGCTGAAACAGGCATGGATGCGCTTACGCATGCCATTGAATCTTATAGTGGTTTACACTCAACTGATCTAACAAAATCTTATAGTAGTGATGCAGTAAAGCGTATTTTTAACTATTTACCGAATGCTTATGAAAATGGTAATGATCTTGAAGCAAGAAGAGAAATGTCAATCGCTAGCTTT
>JADGDH010000291.1 GCA_016745015.1 Colwellia sp. | reverse complement strand
GTTGGTATTAAGCTTGACACTCATAACAATCGTCGCTTAAATTATGAGTTTTTTGTTAACCCTTATGGTGTTCAAAATGATGCTACTTTTAATGAAATAACGGGAAATGCTAACAGTTCTTGGGATGGGCTTTGGTATTCCTTTGGTAAAAAAACCGTACAAGGTTATCAAGTTGAAATTGCCATTCCTTATAATATTCTAAACTTTAAAAGTGACGGCCAAAAGAAGAAATGGGCTATAGAACTCGTAAGAATTTATCCTAGAGATACAAACTTGCGTATATCTCATGTTCCTATTAATAGAAATAACCCATGTTGGCTCTGTCAATATCCTGAAGCTGTGGGTTTTGAAAAGGCAAAAGTCGGAAAAAACCTACGAGTAACACCTACACTAACCGCAACCAGAAATGAATCTCGTGATATTTACGTACCTAGTGATAATGCAGCTAGTGATTGGTCGACCGAAGATGAGGTAGAAGCAGGCCTTGATTTGCGGTGGGGAATAAATGCTAATAATTTATTAAATGCAACAATCAATCCTGATTTTTCTACGGTAGAAAGTGATAGTGGTCAACTCAGTGTAAATACAAATTTTTCATTGTTTTATGAAGAAAAACGTGCATTTTTCTTAGATAACAGCGACTACTTCAGTAGCGATTTTGACTTAGTTTATACGCGAAATATTGCAGATCCTGATTATGGTGCCAAACTTACTGGCCGTGTAAACAAACACAGCTATGGCGTGTTCACCACTAATGACACAGAAACAAATATACTGCTACCAGGCAATTTAGATTCAGAGCTAGCAACATTAGATCAAGAGAGTAACGCTGGTGCTTTACGTTATCGCTACGATTTTGATGAAGATTTAACCGTAGGAACTATAGCAACTTTACGTTCTGCAGATAATTATCACAACTACGTAGTGGGTATAGATGCGCGCTATCGTTTATCTGAATCTAATGCAATAAAAGCACAGTTATTAAACTCTGACACCTTATATTCAGATGAAATAATATCGAGTCGCAATAGTGATATTTTCACACCAAATGATGGTAGTTTTACTGATCAAGCCTTTAAACTTAATTTTAATCATAATTCTGAATATTGGCTGGTAAATTTAGATCACCAAAATATAGGTGCTGATTTTCGTGCTGATTTAGGTTTTATGCCCAAAGCCGATATAAAAACAGACAAAGTTTTTGTGAAAAGAGCTTTTTATTCTGAGCAAGACAGCTATTGGCAAGAAGCAGGTGTTTCAGGAAAATGGCAAATTATTCATAATACTAACAATGAACTTATAGAGCGTGAACTAACTGCCAGCTTTGATATTGACGGTCCTTTACAATCAAAATTTAAATTAGATTTAATTCATGGTGAAAAAGTTGGCCTTCGTTATGACAATAGCATAGCTGATATTGACGGGAACACATCTTCTTTTAATGAAGATCAACTCATCATAAATACCAGTGCTTATTTAACTAATCGTACCTATGTATCACTTGCTTTAACGGTTGGTGATAAAATTGATTATTCAAATGATCGGTTAGGAGATTTAATAGAAATAGATGGTAACATTACTGTTTTTATTAC
>JADGDH010000290.1 GCA_016745015.1 Colwellia sp. | reverse complement strand
TGTATCACTTGCTTTAACGGTTGGTGATAAAATTGATTATTCAAATGATCGGTTAGGAGATTTAATAGAAATAGATGGTAACATTACTGTTTTTATTACTGATCATTTAGAATTTGATTTTTACCAAACCTATAGTAAATTAGATGCAAAAGATGACGGTATAAGTACTAATGTTTATATTGCAAATATCTCAGAGCTACGTTTATCTTACCAATTTGATGTACGCAGCTACTTAAAACTAAGCTTAGTTTATAATGATATTGACTACGCTAGTGCTGAGCAAGCCAAAGATTTATCAAGCCAACTTATTTACGCCTATAAAATCAACCCTCAAACTGTATTTTTCTTAGGTTACTCTGACAATAGTTATCAAGACAACGACTTAACTAAATTAGAACGAAGTGATAGAACTTTTTTTACCAAAATTAGTTATGCCTTTGCTCCATAATTTTATAATCAACGTTATGCTAAATTAGCGCTTTAATCCCTTGTCCCAAACCTGCAAGTGTTAACGGATACATTTTATGTTCAACAAGTTGCTGCATTATTTGTATTGAAGCGTAATAAGGCCATTGAGGTTCTTCTTGAGGATTTAGCCAAATCACTTTATCGAAATGATCGGTTAATCGCTTCATCCACACACTACCCGCTTCTTCATTCCAGTGTTCGACACTTCCACCTGGGTAAGTAATTTCATAAGGCCCCATGGTCGCATCACCAACAAAAATAACCTTATAATCTCGGCTATAGGTGTGTAGTACTTGTAACAAGTCTATTTTTTCATTCTGACGACGAGCATTATCTTTCCATACAGTTTCATAAAGACAATTATGAAAATAGAAGAACTCAAGGTGCTTGAATTCACCATGAATAGCAGAAAATAACTGCTCACAAATCTTGATATGATCATCCATTGATCCACCAATATCAAAAAACATCAATACTTTTATAGCATTATGCCGTTGCGGCTTCATTTTAATATCAAGATAACCCGCATTGCGAGCAGTTGCAGCAATAGTCTCATCAAGCGCTAGCTCTTCACTGCTGCCTGTACGAGCAAACTGACGCAATTTACGTAAAGCAACTTTAATATTACGCGTTCCAATTTCAACATTGGCGTCTAGATTTTTAAACTGTCGCTTATCCCAAACTTTCGTCGCTTTTCTATGCCGTGAACTATCTTGCCCTATACGTACGCCTTCAGGATTATAACCATAAGCACCAAAAGGTGATGTGCCGCCAGTACCTATCCATTTATTACCTCCTTGATGACGCTTTTCTTGTTCTTTAAGCCGTTCAGCAAGGGTTTCCATTAATTTATCTAAACCACCTAGTGCTTTTATTTTCGCTTTTTCTTCTGCACTGAGTTGTTTCTCAAAATGTTTTTTTAACCAGTCTTCTGGAATTTCAGACAAATCTAATTCAAGGCTAGAAACACCTTTAAAATAATCGGCAAAAGCACGATCAAATTTATCAAAATGAGCTTCATCTTTAACTAAAAGGGTTCGACTTAAATTATAAAAATCATCAATATTAGCAAAAACTACGCCCTGCTCTAACGCACGAAGCAAATCTAACAGTTCACGCAAGGTACAAGGTAC
>JADGDH010000289.1 GCA_016745015.1 Colwellia sp. | reverse complement strand
TGCAAAGAATGCTACGAAGATACGATAAACCTTATCGAGAGTATTCAGTGACAAAAGATATATTTATCTATTGAAAAATTTACGTCAAAAGTCGTGAGAAAACTATAAAAAACGTCACAAAAAATAAGAAAATTTAAAAACCTCCTAAGCTATGTACTGAATGATCACTTATATTTAAAGGCACCTTACTTAACTTTTCCATGCCATCCATAATAACGTACAACAAAAATAATACGGAAAACAGAGCCATTTTACAGCAATTAGTAAGTTGACTACTTTTTACAAACAGGTCAATTTGTTACGTAATTTTGATCATACATTGAAATGTAAGTAAATGTCTTATATTATTATATGTATTTGATTTTAAGGGTTCATTTTATGGCTCGTACAATGACTGTTGATACAGGTGAAGAATTAAGGGGTTTTATAGAAAGTTTAGTAGAATCTGGTGGTTACAAAACAAATAGTGAAGTGATTCGCGATGGTCTGCGTTTACTCCAAGAAAAACAAGCCTCTTCAAAACTTGAAACGCTTCGTCAATTAATTGATGAAGGGGAAAATAGTGGCACTGCTGTCGACTGGGATATTAATGCATTTTTAAACAAAATGAAAAAGAGTCGGCATTAGAATGAGGCAAAACAAGACTTTTCAATTACGCCCTAAAGCAGTACAAGATTTAGAAAACATCTATAATTACAGCGTTCAAGAGTTTAGTTTTGAACGAGCTGAGAAATATATTATAGATTTAGATAGCTCATTTTATAAATTAGCAGGGGATCCTAGTTTAGGCCGAAATTATAATCATATTCGATCTGGCGTGTTAGCATTTAACGTAGTATCTCACATTGTATTTTTCAGGCTATCTAAAAGTGGTATTATTATATTGAGAGTTTTGCACAATTCCATGGATTTTGGCCGTCATTTAACATAATAGATAAAACCCACACCTCATTGTAATAGTCATTGTTATACTCTACTTTGATTAATGATTAACTAATCGTGTATTTTAAGTCCACCATATACTTGCGTTTAATAACTTAAAAAATCTGTTAATTACAGGCTGTTTTGAGGCTAAATTTATAATTATTATGAAAGTCTCAGGCTTTATTAAGTAAATGTTTTTTCAGTGTTTTGCATATACCCTATCTTGCTTTGTGCCCCTTAGCGCTATAGAACCATTAAATATTTAATATACAGAAGTCATGTAAATCGAACGTCCTCTATCGTATCTTTGTTAACATAGACCCAGTGATAATTAGTTAGCTTCTGATATTAAGCCCATTGAAAAAACATTGCTTTTTTCTATTCTAAGCAAGTATCCTCTGTAGTTAGAAAGCGATTAATTGAGTCAATTGCATAATAACCTCAGCTTTGACCACCAAATAACATCAGCTTCGATCACTAATTAACATTAAGCTTCGATCACTAATTAACATTAAGCTTTGATCACTGAATAACACTTCATGGTGATCACTTTCTCAATCCTTAATGTTATTAATTTGATTATAAATTAATCATTTTACCATTCTTGTAGGTATGTTAAACAGTTATCTAAATCATTTGATTGGATAACAATAATGTCGACAAAACCTATTTCTATGAA
>JADGDH010000146.1 GCA_016745015.1 Colwellia sp. | reverse complement strand
AATAATCTTATGTAATGAAGGTAAGTCTAGAGAAGCTAAATCATCACTAGTTTGGTGGTAATCTTCATCTTTATCTAACTGAGTGCTACTAAAACTATGCGCAGGTACGCCTAGCTTTGCTAAGGTTGCATTGTCTGATCTATAAAATAATCCTTGCTCTGGGTAAGGGTCTTTATATATTGTTTTCCCTGACTTAGCTAACACTTGGTTTAATTGTTTACCTAAATCTGAGCGTTCAATACCTGTCATCCAAACGGTACCTACACCGAATTTAGAGGGTTTGCCAATCATTTCAATGTTGATCATCGCAATAATTTTTTTAGGATCTAATTGTTTTGAAAAATATTTAGAACCAAAACCACCAATTTCTTCTGCACTAAAAGCGGCAAACATTAAGGTACGAGCATTATTGTTTTGCTTAGCATAATATTGCGCAATGTTCATAATGGCAGCGGTGCCTGAAGCATCATCATTAGCACCATTATAAATATTGTCACCTGTTGTAGTCTTTATACCTAAATGATCATAATGAGCAGAGTAGAGTACAATTTCTTCTGGTTTAGTTTTGCCAGGTAAAACAGCAACCACATTAGTGAGTTCATTTTTACTAATGCTACTTGTGCCTGAAATGTTTAAGCGTTTAATATCCCCAGCTGTCGCTTCACAAAGTGCAATAATAATAGTTCCCCCGTTAACTTTGCTGTTGTCTTTTTTAGCTAGTTTAATTACCCCTTGACTAAAATAGTGCTGATAATGTTTGAAAATATCTTCATGTGCGGGGTTTAATAAAACGAGGTGTTCTCCTCCTTGCTGATTTATATGGTTAAGAATCGTTCGAACATCATCATTTTTACTTACGGTATGAATTTCAAGTTCACTGCTTTTAACACCGTTAGTAACCTTCCATGAAATATTATTAGCAGTGCTTGCCATTGTTAAATTTTTAGATGAAATAGTTTGACCATTTAAAACAACACTAAGCTTTTTTGGGGTGATTTTTATTATTTGATATTTTTGTAAGAAACCTTGTGCTGATATACCATCAGCTCCGATTAAACCGCTTTTCTTGAAACGTGTTGCTATATAATTTGCTGCTTGGTTTATTTCAGCAGAAAAATTTCCTCTGCCCTTTAAATCATCACTGGCTAAATAAGCAACGTCTTTAGTTACTTGTTCTAAAGATATATTGCTTGGTGTTGCAAAAATAAAAGGTGAAGTGGTTAACCAAAAAGCTAACAGGCTCGTTTTCAATAACAAAGAATGGATATTTTTAATCATAATTGTCTCGTTGTATTTATTTTTACTCTGCGCTTTTTAATGTTTTAGTTTCTATCAATAAAGATTCATTATCACAGCTTAACCATAATTGCCCATCTTGAATACTGCATTGAAATTCCATGGTTTTGCTTAGTAGTTTTACTAATGCATCCGTTGTGCTGGTTTCAAATTGTTCAATACTAAGTTTTGGAAATGTGTTTAACGTATTTTGTGATTGGCTCCACCAAGTTTTTACACTTGAGCCATAACAATAAAGCTTTACTTGAGCTGCTTTATTACAAGCTTTCTTAAGTCGTTTTTCATCAATTTGTCCTAATTCAATCCATAGCGCTATTTCATCGCTATAGTTTATTTGCCAAATTGCAGCTTCATCTTCATCACTAACCCCTTTTCCAAACTGTAGGTCATTATGAGCATTTAAAATAAAGCAGATTAAACGTACCATAAATCGTTGGTTAGTTTCAGAAGGGTGTTGTGCTAGCGTAAGTTGCAAAGAGTCGTAATAATTACGATCCATATCTGCAAGCTCTATATTTGCTTTATAAATTGTTGCTTTTAGTGCCATGTAAAAAATGCCATGTGAGTTCTATTTAGTTGAAAAGTTATTGTTAAGTATTGTTAAGAATAATAACAGTATGTTAATTGCTTACCATATTATTTTTGACATGAATAATTGAGATAATAATGATAAATTTAATAAACAATTGAGTTGTGCTATGGTGATGCCATCTTGCAATATTTTTCTTCGAGCATATTATGTCAATTCAATCATTTATACCACCACAACGTACATTAATGGGGCCTGGGCCTTCAGACGTTAGCCCTAGAGTTTTATCTGCATTAGCCAGACCAACAGTAGGTCACCTTGACCCTACTTTTATTGGTATGATGGATGAAGTGAAGTCATTGTTACAATATGCATTTCAAACTAAAAATACTTATACAATGGCTATTTCTGCCCCTGGTTCAGCGGGTATGGAAGCTTGTTTTGTTAATTTACTTACCCCAGATGATACGGTAGTTGTTTGTAAAAACGGTGTATTTGGCGCACGAATGATTGAAAACGTTCAGCGTATTGGTGCAAACGTTGTAGTAGTTGATGGAGAGTGGGGCAGAGCGGTTGACCCACAAGCCTTAGAAGAAACATTAAAACAAACACCACAAGCGAAGTTTGTTGCTTTTGTACATGCCGAAACGTCTACTGGTGCACTTTCTGATGCAAAAACGTTGTGTGAAATAGCACGAAAATATAACTGTTTAACTATTGTTGATGCCGTAACTTCGTTAGGTGGTGTTGAATTAAGAGTTGATGACTGGGGTATTGATGCGGTTTATGCTGGTAGTCAAAAATGTTTGTCTTGTGTACCAGGGTTATCGCCAGTAAGTTTTAGCGATAAAGCTGCCGAAATTATTAAAAATAGAGAAACGCCAGTACAAAGTTGGTTTTTAGATCAATCACTTGTAATGGCATATTGGTCAGGTGAAGGTAAACGTAGTTATCATCATACTGCACCAGTAAATTCTTTATATGCATTACATGAATCGTTATTAATGCTTCAGAACGAAGGCTTAGAAAATAGCTGGGCGCGCCATAAAACACAACATGAAAAATTGGCTTCTGGTTTAGAGGCGTTAGGCATAAGTTTTGTTGTGCCTGAAAGTGAAAGGTTACCACAGTTAAATACGGTTCATATTCCTGAAGGTGTTGACGATGCAAAAGTGCGTCAATTCTTATTAAATGAATATAACTTAGAAATAGGCGCAGGTTTAGGTCAGTTCGCAGGCTCAGCATGGCGCATTGGCTTAATGGGCTATGCTGCTCGTAATGAAAATGTATTGTTATGTTTAGCAGCGCTTAAAGAGGCATTAGCTCAATAAGCTTTTACTGCAAATAAGCCTTACTAAGTAAAAAATAAGTAAAAAAGAAGCAAAAAGTACTACCAAGAGCCAATGTTTTTCATATTTAACCATGGCTCTTGTGGTGCTAGTGCTTTGCCTTTTTGTAATAATTCAATAGAAATATTATCAGGTGATTTAATAAAAGCCATTCTACCACAACGTGGGGGGCGGTTAATTAGCACGCCGTGATCTTGTAGGTTTTGACAAGTTTGGTATATATCATCTACTTCAAAGGCTAAATGACCAAAGTTACGGCCACTATCATACTCTTCAGTTGAACCCCAATTATGAGTTAACTCTATTTCAGCTTCACCTATCGCTGTTGCCAAGAAAATTAACGTAAACTTACCTTCTGGAACATCGTATCGCTTTGTTTCTACTAAGCCTAATTTATTAACGTAAAAATCTAATGATTGCTCAACATCGCGAATGCGTATCATGCTGTGTAAAAATTTCATTGTTATTCCTCTAATCGTTGTTATTTTATGTGGTTTATTTTTTTATATTGGTGTGTTGTTGGCGTTTTTATATAATTTAAAGCGCTGGCCAGTTAAGTAACCAAGGTTCTTTTAAGTCTATTAAAATTTCTTTTACGGCAGAGGTTAAATAATATTCACCTTCACTTGGTGGTAAAACAAACGCATAGTTTTTCTTTGAAAATTCAAATCGCAATGCGTAGGCATGTAAATAACCTCTATCAGCTGTTGAATCAGGCTTATTGTTTGAATGTGAGTAATATAATGTATCGCCAACAATAGGGGTACTAACACTGCTAAGCGCTACACGCAGTTGATGTGTTTTGCCTGAGTGGGGTTTTAATAGGTATAAACGCTGTTTGTTGCCAAGGCTATAAGATAAAAATTGGGTAATAGCTGGGTTATTCATAGTGCGCATTAGTTTGAACATGCCTCGGCGGCTTTTTGCCATATCTCCTTTTATCAGTCCTTGTTTTTTTGTTGGTTTTTTATCACTGATGGCAAGATAATATTTTTCAACTTTGTGAGCTTTAAACAGTTCACCAAAAACGCTTGCGCTTTTGCTGTTTTTTGCAAAAATAAGTAAACCTGACGTTATTTTATCTAATCGGTGAACAGGGTAAAGCTCTGTAAGGTTAAATTGCTCAAGCAAATAACCTTTTACTTGCGAGAATAACCCTGAGCCAAGTTCACCTTCATCATGAAAATTCACACCTGCACTTTTCGAGATAACAATGAAGTCATCAGTTTGTGTAATAATTTTAAACATTTAAATAAGTCTACTTCTTAATATTATTTGTTATGATATACCCAAACAGTCAATCAATCACTTTTTACTCTGAATACAGGATGTTATTTTGAAAAGCACCTCTCATATTAAGCTAAGTCTTAGTGTTATTGTTTTAGCCAGTTCGTTATTATTTGCTTGTACTAGCCAAGAAAACTCGTCAAAAACAAGTGAAAAAGTCAATTTACCAACAGGTGTTAGCCTTGTTGAAAATGTTGTAGCAACAGAAGAACGCTTAGCTATTCCATTTAAAAAATATAGGCTTGCTAATGGGTTAACGGTTATTTTACATCAAGATAACTCAGATCCTTTGGTGCATGTTGACGTAACTTATCATGTAGGGTCGGCACGGGAGCAATTAGGCAAGTCGGGCTTTGCTCACTTTTTTGAGCATATGATGTTTCAAGGCTCAAAAAATGTTGCTGATGAACAACACTTTAAAATTGTGACTCAAAGTGGCGGTAGCTTAAACGGCACAACCAATACAGACAGAACAAACTATTACGAAACAGTACCAAGAAATCAATTGGAAAAAATGCTCTGGCTTGAATCAGACCGAATGGGTTTTTTATTAGAGACCATCACAGAAGAAAAATTTGAAATCCAACGTTCAACCGTAAAAAATGAGCGTGGTCAAAATGTTGATAATCGTCCTTATGGTCGATTAAATGAAACTGTGAGCCAAATGATCTATCCAAGAGAACATCCCTATTCATGGCCTGTTATTGGCTATATGACCGATCTAGACCGAGTCACAGTAACCGATTTAAAAGAATTTTTTAGCCGTTGGTATGGTCCTAATAATGCTGTTTTAACCATTGGTGGAGATATTAACGAAGCGCAAACACTTGCTTGGGTTAATAAATATTTTGGTGATTTAAAAACGGGCCCTCAAGTTGATAATATTCCTAAAAAATTAACTACCTTAAGTGATGATCGCTATTATTCTTTTAGTGACAATGTTTCTTTACCTCTACTCTATATAAGCTTTCCTACTGTGTATGGTATGCATGAAGATGAAGCTGCATTAGATGTGTTTTCTAATATTATTGGCAATGGTCCAACATCATTACTTTATAAAAATTTAGTTAAATCAGGCATCGCTGTACAGGCTGGCGCTAGCCATCCTTGTAAAGAGTTATCTTGTCAAATGAGTTTCTTTGCTCTGCCCAACCCACAACAAGGCATGGAATTAGCCAAAATAGAGCAAGTAATCAACGATACCTTGCTTGAATTTGAAGAGCGCGGTGTTAATGATGATGATTTGTTGAAAACTAAAGTGGCAATAGAAACGGGCACTATTTATGGTTTACAAAGTGTTTCAGGTAAAGTGTCTACCTTGGCTCATTACCAAACCGTTTTAGGTAATGCTGATTATACAGAGCAACAAGTAGCACGGTATAACAACGTAACGAAAGCAGATGTTATGCGAGTGTATCAAAAATATATTAAGGGTAAGGGCGCAGCAATATTGTCTATTTATCCTAATGGTCAAAAGCAATTTATTGCCAAAGCTGATAACTTTATTTTACCTGACGTCAACAACCCACCAGAAATAGCGCAACTTGATACGCCTATTATGCAAAACACCAGCATTTTTGATCGCAGTGTTATGCCAACGTCAGGTGTTAATCCACAAGTTGAAGTACCTAAACTCTGGCGTGACAGTTTCAAAAATGGTCTTCAAATTATCGCGACCAAAAATAGTGAAACGCCTACCGTCAGTTTATTATTAAGTATAGAAGGCGGCTCTTTACTTGATCCAATAGAAAAAGCAGG
>JADGDH010000288.1 GCA_016745015.1 Colwellia sp. | reverse complement strand
TTCATGAAATTCTTGTGCATTAGGCGCTTTATGGAAATATAAATAACCACCAAATATTTCATCAGCGCCTTCACCAGAAAGTACCATTTTAATGCCCATAGCTTTAATTTTACGTGCCATTAAGTACATAGGCGTAGAAGCACGAATAGTAGTTACGTCATAAGTTTCTAAGTGATAAATAACTTCTTTTAGTGCATCAATACCTTCTTGTTCGGTAAATACAACACTGTGATGAATAGTGCCAATGCTATCTGCAACCGTTTGCGCAGCAACTAAATCAGGAGAGCCAGCTAAACCACAAGCGAACGAGTGAACTTTAGGCCACCATGCTTCGCTTAAATCATTCTCTTCTATGCGGCGAGCAGCAAATTTTTGCGTTATAGCAGAAATTAGTGATGAATCTAAGCCACCTGACAATAATACACCGTAAGGTACATCAGTCATTAAGTGACTTTTTACTGACTCTTCTAGTGCTTCTCGAATTTTTGTTGTACTGGTAGTGTTATCTTTAATCGCAGCATATTCTTGCCAGTTACGTTTGTAATAGCGTTGTAATTCACCAACACGACTATCTAAAATATGTCCTGGAGGAAATTCACTTACTGTTTTACAAATTGGCATAAGTGCTTTCATTTCTGAAGCAACATAAAAGTTACCATCAGCATCATAGCCAGTATAAAGTGGAATAATACCGATATGATCACGGGCAATTAAATAAGAGTTATCAGTTTCATTGTATATAATAAAAGCAAACATCCCTTGTAATTTGTCAACAAAATCAACACCAAATTCTTTATATAATGGCAGTATCACTTCACAGTCAGAGGCCGTTTTAAAATCAAAATCTACGGTAAGTTCGGCTTCTAAAGCTTTATGGTTATATATTTCACCGTTAACGGCAAGTGCATGGGTTTTGTCTTCGTTGTAAAGTGGTTGAGCGCCATGCTCGGTATCAACAATAGATAAACGTTCATGCACTAAAATAGCATTGTCGCTGTTATATATTCCCGACCAATCAGGACCACGGTGACGTAAAAGACGAGAACATTCTAAAGCGGTTGGGCGAAGTGCTTGCGCACCTGTTTTTATATCTAATATACCAAAGATTGAACACATTGAAGCGCTACTCCTTTAATTTTAATAGTAAGTTGAATTGTGAGTTTTCTTGTTAAGTGAATTAGTGCAACAGCACTAATTACTAAGTGACACTTTGCCAGTTTGACAAAAAAAATCAAGTATAATATTCAAAATGACTAAATTACATAACTTGTGTAGCTTACTTAAAATTTTACTAAATTACTTTATCATTTTGTCTGCATGGACATGATGCTTAGTTTTGCTCTGGGCTTTGCTTAGAACAACGAGGTTAAGTAGGAGGAAGTTGGTTTATAAAAATTAATTCGTTAATAATAACAATAGATAATTGACTTATATCATGTTTTAAAGCATCTTTAGTGAAAATAGAATCTTATGAATCTAATCCAAAAATAAACCAAGAAATTAATTAAATGAAAAAATTAAAAAATGAAGCCGAATTATTAAAAAAAGCGCTAATTATTGGCGAAAAGTATGCAATTAACCGTGGTTACAAAAGTTTTTCTGCCACTAACTCAGCAA
>JADGDH010000145.1 GCA_016745015.1 Colwellia sp. | reverse complement strand
GCAACTTGATCACGCTCTGCTAAGGCACTAGCGATTGCGCCAGAATTTCGCTTTTCAGCAAACAAAGGTAAGCTAAAACCAGCGACCAGTGCCGTATCATTAGCTTCTTGAGAGCGCCTAACACCGACAGACCATTTGATATTGGCAGTTGACTCTGTTTTAGCTAACTGTATTTCAGCCTCTTTTAGTCGTTGTTCGCTTGCATAGATTTGAATCGCTGGATTTTTTTCTAACTTCGCAAAAAGGCTGTTAAAGTCACTGTTATTGCCAAACTGAAAAAGATCACCTTGTACTTCAGAGAAGGTTACAGAGTTTTCTCCCCAGAAAGCTGCTAAAGAAAGTTTTAAATATTCCAAGCGCTTTTGTTCCGATTGAACAGTTAGATTTGCCTGAGCAATAACTGCTTTTGAGCGTTTCACTTCAGCCTCAGGAGTTGCACCTGCGCGGTTACGTTGAGATACAATCTCTAACGTTTCTTGTGCTAACTTCAGTGCATTATCTGCCAATATAACTCTTTGTTGGGCTGCAAGTACTTCCACGTACTTTTCAGTGACTTGAGCCATCAAGTTTAGTGCTGCTACCTCTTTTTCAGCAGTGAGCAATGCTCTTGAGTTTGAAACAAGCCCAATTCGCGCTGAGCGTTTATCTCCCATTTCAATAACCGAAGATAGAGCGACAGTTAATTCTGCGCTTTCGAATGCAGAGAATTCACCTGAGCCTGCAAAGTTCTCGGCTTCAAGTTCTAGTTCATAAGCGGGATTTAAACTTGCTGTTTGTTCTCGTCCTATTAATGCGGTTTGTTTGAAATCAAATATTTTGAGTTCAGGATTTTGTTTAAGCGTTCGCTGTATTGCCTCTTGAAGATTTAACTGCTTTTCAAATGCATAAACATTAAATGTAAAAAGTGACAAAGCGAGAAACGCGATATATTTGAGCCGAGGTGTTACACACCTCAAAATTTCTATCTTGCGATGCACACAGGTATAAAGTGCCATATATACTTTCCTATAAATTTATATTGTTATTTAGGTCAATAATGTTGACCTTTTTAAATTTGATATAAAAATTAGGCGTATTTAGGGGGACGAAATGGCACCGACATATAGCCTTTTAGCTCAGGAGAAACTAAGGCGTAGGTAGGAAAATGATCTATTGCTTGTAAAATATTACAAGAAGAATCTGCATTTAAAAACAAGTGACAACAGCAACAAAAATTACAATTTTCAATTGAACTGTTGCTATTATTTACTTCAAATATATTGGAGGTTTCTGAAGCTTTTAGTGGGGTAGTTGACTCAGTTAGTGATGTGTTAAAAGAACTTTCTATCAAGTTTATTTCAAGCTCTTCTAGCGAAAAAAACACAGACTGCACCGCGATTAAAATCATTATAACGTATGATATATATGGTTTGAAATATGATGGGTGCATTAGGTTCATTGTTATCTAGTTCGCTTCAATCAGTCTGATAGTTCCCAAAGGCGTTGGGACTATGTTTAAATCTGAAACATGAGTAAACCCTGATTCAACCACCAAAGAGGGAATAACTCCATCTACATTATCTTTTGTAGTTTCGAAACCATCTAATACCTGAACGACAAAGAACAATATCCGTTGAAATATTGAAGTAGGCTTTCCCCAGTCTGCAATTATTAAAGTACCGTCCGGTTTCAGTACCCGACGAATTTCAGTTAATGTCGCGAGCTTAGCTGAACTGTTTAAGTGGTGAAAAAACAAACTTGAAACTACGATGTCAAAAGAGTTTTCATCAAAAGGCATTTTTTGTCCAAAGCCCTGTCTAAAAGAAATATTTAGATCTTTGCCTATAACTTTTTTCTGTGAAATATCTAGAGCGGTTTGGTCTGCATCTAAGCCTATTACGGTATGTTTAGGTGATTTTTCAGCTATTAATTTTGTTAGCGTTCCTGTTCCACAACCAACATCAAGTAGATTGTTTCCTTTGACGTTGGCAACTTTATCAACAATCAGCTTTTTAAAAAATGCTTCTCTCGTGGTGATAGCAACGAGGCTGTCATAAAAACTCGTTAACCAATGAAATCGTAGTGGTGGAATGTAGGTATTGTTTTTCATAAGTTCATTTACCTTTAGCCGTTTGAGCCAGACTTAAACTAGCTATACAGGTGTCAATAATGGTTTTAAAATTTAAATAAATGGTCATGATTGATTTCAGCTAATACTTTAGCTGTAAGATGCGGCGAGCACCGTTTAAAACGACAAGGGCAATTATCAAACCAATCACTAAATCTGGATAACGGCTGCTTGTTACTGTAACTAATAAGCCAGCTAAGATTACGCCAATGTTTGCGATAACGTCATTTGCGGAAAAAATCCAACTCGCTTTCATATGAGCGCCGTCTTCTTTATTGCCAAATATTAAAAACAGACAAGCAATGTTAGCGATTAGTGCTATTCCACCAAATATCATCATTAAAGATGACATAGGCTCACTACCATAAATAAAGCGTCTTACGACTTCACTCAAAGCACCTAGCGCTAAAATAATCTGAAGCACACCAGAGATATGTGCCGCTCTAAGTTTCATGCTGATACTTTTACCTACCGCATAAATAGCCAAACCATATACGGCAGCGTCAGCAAACATATCTAATGAGTCTGCAATAAGGCCAGCAGACTGTGCAATAATCCCAGCAATTATTTCTACAAAAAACATGATCCCGTTAATAGCCAGCAACCATTTTAGCGTTGACGCTTCTTTCATCTCATTTTTTTGGGCTAGATTTTTTGCTTTTGCAGCTTCTGTGCTGCAACTTTTTTTTGTTGATTCTAATTGAGAACCTAAATTTAGTGATTGAAGTTTATTTGTGATCTCTTCTAAATTGTCATCATGGAAAACTTTAACCAATCGATTAGGGATATCAAATTGCAACCCAACGGAAGGCTTAATAGAGTCAAGCGCTAACCTAATCAATCTCTCTTCTGAAGGACAGTCCATTTGAGGCACTTTATATGTACTGACAAACGCGCCACCATAGTTATCTAATTGTGTATCAATTTTTACGTCTTCGTTGGTAGGAGATGATTGACACTGACCACTACATTTTTCTGACATATTTAACATTCCGTAACAATATTTCGTTGAGTATAAAATCTATAGCAACTATAGAGTCAATAGGTTTTATAATCTTTATTGGTGAGTTTCCGACATTAAGTATTAAGACGATTTAACTCTTCTAATAACATCCCAGTTTTAAGATTAGCTAGTAAAATAACTGCTCTTAATTAAGTTAGTGGTGATGCTCAATGAATGATTACTAACTACTGTGTAAATTATGAGGCATTGCGATTCCTTGAACGATACATATACAGTGAAAATAATATCAGAATGGTCACCTGAGCTGTTATACCTTGCCAAGTAGAACCTATACCGAACCATGTAACTTCCACATTAATAGGTAACGGAGTGATTCCTATAATCGCAGCCTCTTGAAGAGCTGAGATGGCTTTACCCATTAATATGAATGATAGAACTAAAAGCAAGTAAGTTGTTGTAGAAAAGAAACGAGCAATTGGCAATTTAACAGAATATCTAAACATTCCCCATGCAAGAATCGATAACACAGCTACCCCGAATAAAAATCCACTGATAACAAATGAGTATTGAGTTGTTGAGGCTTGTGTTACAAGTGATTGATAGAATAAGACTGTTTCAAAAACCTCTCGATAAACAGCAATAAATGAGAGCACTGCTAGTCCCCACAGTGTACCCGCTTCTAATTGTGAATTAATGTGCTTTTGAATATATGCCTGCCAATGTTCAGCATTCGTTTTGCTATGCATCCAGATCCCAACATAAAACAACATTACTGCTGCAACCATTGCAGCAATACCTTCCATGACTTCCCGACTCGCACCACTGATATTGATAATTGACTGTGCTACCGCCCAAGTAGCAAAACCTGCTAATAGCGCACTGAACCAACCAAAATGGACATATTTTAAGGCATCATGACGTTTAGTTCGAATTAATACTGTTATTAAAGCCAGTACAACTAGCAACGCTTCTAAACCTTCTCTTAGTAAGATAACTAAGCTTGCAGTGAAAAGAGCTTCATTTGACAAAGTGGTTTCTGTCAACAATTCTTCCGCATCATGGAGTTGCCCCACAGTAATCTCCATAAGGCTTTCAAATTGATTAACCTGTTGCGCGTTACTTAAAACTTGACGAAGCTTAATCAAGTTTCCTTCGATGCTTTTTCGTAAATCTTTGTCTCGTGCATCCAAACTATTTTCAATTAATTCAAAACCATCTAGATAAGCACTCACAGCAAGTGTCTTAGCCTTCTCGTACTCCTCATTTTTATACGCATTGCTTGCGGCAGCTAATTGAGTTTTGGTTATAGCGATAGGACTACTTTGATTGGTAAACAATAATGTAGGATTAGCCCTTAATCCTTCAATTTCATTTTTAGTTAATCCGTCAGTTTCTGTCGATAACTTTAATGGACTATAATTTATCCAATTTTGTAATGAAATTGATTGTGATGGTTTTGTTAATTCACTTGATGATTTAAATGCCAAACCACCTACATAAAATGCAAGGGACCATTTCTGCTGTTCTTTTAATTGTGTAAATGCAGGCATGGCAGTGTCATCAAGCCCATTAGATATGGCATCAAATAAGCCTAAAAGTGAACGGTTTTCTGCACGTGTTTTATCGGTAAAATCGGTAGGAGCAGGCTCTAATCCCGATGCCAAAACACCATTTCCTTGACCTGAAATACCATGACAACTCGCACAGTTATTTTCAAATAAAGAAAACGTCGCTTCTTTAGAAAGTAACCTTTTAGGGAGAGGTAGCTCTGGCATCATAGCCAATAATGAAATTCGTAACTCAGATGTAATTTTCCTGACAATATTTGCATTTTGCTTAGTTGAAATAGCTGTTTGTAAAGCTAATGCTTTCTCATTGAGTGAACGCATATAATTATTATTAATTGACGTTTTTTCAACTATCAACTTGGAGAATTCAAGCATTTCTTGATATTCATCATCGTTAATAACTTGGCCGTCCTTAATAGCCGACTCATAATCAACACCTACATATTCTGCTAATTGTATAATTTGTCGATGCTGCGAAAACTCTTCCAAATTGGAAGCTATACAAAATTTTGAAAAAAATGCTGTGACTAGCAAGATCAAATAAGCTAGCGGCTTTAAATAGTTATAGTATTGGCTTTCCTGTTTTACTTTTGGGGAAAAGGGCATAAAATGAGTTCCACAGTTCAAATCTAAATGATATTTATTATCACATTGTAAAATCTATAGTGGCTATAGAGTCAAATAAAAAGTTATTTAATGTAAAAGCGTGGAAACTGACTGGGAAAGCTAGTTTAAGTAAATAGTTTCTGCTAGTATTTTAATTACTATATTTACTAGGTAATAACTTTGAACCTTAATGTTGTACTAAAAATGCTATTGGTTGTTTCGATTGTTTTACAATCGTTAACTGCTGTCGCATCTTCAACATCTGAGAATCACCAGATTGATATAGAACATCTTCAAACTCAACATGATCATGCCGATGACCGAAATGCCTTAAACGATAATACAGATGATGAGCAGCATAATGAAAAAGATTGTCATCACTGCGGTCATTGCAGTGGCAGTCACTTATCTTGGATTTTAGTCAGTAATTCAAATACCACGGGCAAACTAAACATTATCAATAAAACGCCATATCAAATTGATCAAACAAATACCTACCTTGAGGCGATACTTCGTCCACCCATTTCTTAATTAGATTGATTTTTAATGACCTATTTATCCTTTAATAAAGGATAAATAGTTCGTGTTTATTAATTTTAAAATTAAGAATTTTTATGTATATATATTTAAAAAATACAGGGTTAGTCCTGTCTTTATGCATGGCTGTGAGTTTTTCAGTTGTCAGTTATGGCAAACAGAAAAATATTTCATGGCTAGATAGTCAAATAAATAAAGATCCCGAAGTTGTTGCGGCTAAAGAGTTACTTAATGCAAGTAATCATAGAGCAAAAAGCTTAACTCAAGCCGTATATAACCCAGAGCTTGAAGCAAGCTATGAAAAAGAGGGGGATTTTGATAATTACTCTATTGGTATCAGTCAAACGATTGATTTTTGGGATAAGCAATCAGCAAATAAAAGCATTGGTGAAATTGATGTTTATGCAAACCAGCAACAGTTGTTATCTCTACTCGATTCTAAAAAGGCTAACGCTTTAACTGCAATAGTTAATTGGCAAGCAGCAAAAAAGGCGGCTCAGTTACTTTCAGAAAGAGAA
>JADGDH010000287.1 GCA_016745015.1 Colwellia sp. | reverse complement strand
AAATTTGTTCCATAAATAATAGCTTATTTGTTTAACACCTACTTCATGGGCTGAGCCACCAAGATTAAAGAAACAATAATGCGTGCGAGCGCCTTTTTTAATCATTTGATAACTAGAAACACCCGAGTCGAACCCACCAGACATGAGTGATAGAACATCTTCCTGTGTGGCAATAGGAAAACCACCTAAGCCTTTATGGCGTTCAGTAACAATGAATAAATCTTTATTTTTTATTTCTAAACGAACAGTTATATCTGGCTTAGTTAACTTAACTTTAGCGCTTTCTACCGCTTGATTTAAGCCACCACCCACATATTGCTCAACTTTTAGAGAATTAAAATCATGATTTCCCGTTCTTTTAACACGAACACAAAAGGTTTTATTTTCAATAGTTTTAGCGTGAACAGCTAAGGTTTTTTCATATATGTCATGAACATCTGCAAACTCAGTTTGTTGCACTTCTAAAAACATCGGCACACCCGGAATGCATTTAAGTGCTTCTACTAAGCGTTCACGATTTTCAAAGCTATCATCTTTGGTATTTACTTCAACATTATCCCAGTTCATTCTTGTCGTTATTTGTTCATCAACACGACGTAAAACATTTTTAATGTTTGACTCTAAAATTTTAGTAAAACGTTTACGAACAGGGCGAGATTTAATAGTGATTTCAGCTTGAAGCTTTACGATAAATTTCATCGACAAGTGACCTAAATAATAACAATAAGAATAATGGCGCACATTATACACAAAAAAAGCTGTCAGTATTATGCTGACAGCTTTTAAACCTCACAAAAGTAATTTTACTCTATAACTTGAATAGGTTCACTTTCTTTTGCTTTACCTTGATTAATTGAAATTTCAACACGACGGTTTCGGCGACGATTTAATGCGTTAGTATTAGGAACTAACGCACGAGTATCGGCCTGACCAACTGCTTTTACTCTACTGGCATCAAAGCCTGGCACCTTGATTAACTCATGAACAATAGCCACAGCACGTTGACTTGATAAGTCCCAATTTGAATTAAACAACTCAGAATCTACACCTCGGTTATCAGTATTACCTGAAACCATAATTTCACCGGGCATCGTATTTAGCAATTCACCAATTTGTCTAATAATCGGTTTAAACTGAGGTTGTAAGAAAGCAGAGCCCGATGGAAACGAACCATTTTCGCGGATACGAATGGTTATTTGCTGACCAAGCGATTCTAACTCGATAGCACCATCTTGAATTTGCTGTTCAAGCTGTTCTGCAACTTTTTTAACAAGATCATTTACTTGCTCTTGAGCTGCACTTTCCATTTGTTCTTGAGCTTTCTGTAATGCTTGTGCAGATAATGTATCTTCAGTGTTTTGTGATTGGCCTCCACGTTCTTCACCACGCTGTTCTTGACGACCGCCAGCAGACGTTTCATCTCCAGCTTGAAATTCCAACATTTGCTGGGTCATTTCCATCGTTTGCTGTTGAATAAGCTCAATAGGCGTTGGCTCGGGTTTTCCTGGTCGGAATTCTTGAGCAATAATACTTGTGCCTTTAGGGATGTCTTTCACTTCAATTTTATTCTGCACACCAAAAGCAAATTTCATTGAGCCAGCAATTTGCTTAAATTTCATTACATCC
>JADGDH010000286.1 GCA_016745015.1 Colwellia sp. | reverse complement strand
GGATGTAATGAAATTTAAGCAAATTGCTGGCTCAATGAAATTTGCTTTTGGTGTGCAGAATAAAATTGAAGTGAAAGACATCCCTAAAGGCACAAGTATCATTGCTCAAGAATTCCGACCAGGAAAACCCGAACCAACGCCTATTGAACTTATTCAACAGCAAACGATGGAAATGACCCAACAAATGTTGGAATTTCAAGCGGGAGATGAAACATCTGCTGGCGGTCGTCAAGAACAGCGCGGTGAAGAGCGTGGAGGTCAGTCACAAAACACTGAAGATACATTATCTGCACAGGCGCTACAGAAAGCTCAAGAACAAATGGAAAGTGCAGCTCAAGAGCAAGTAAACGATCTTGTTAAAAAAGTTGCAGAACAGCTTGAAAAACAAATTCAAGATGGTGCTATTGAGTTAGAATCTCTTGGTCAACAAATAACCATTCGTATCCGTGAAAATGGTTCGTTTCCATCGGGTTCTGCTTTCTTACAACCTCAATTTAAGCCGATTATTAGACAAATAGGTGAATTGCTAAATACTATGCCAGGCGAAATTATGGTTTCAGGTAATACTGATAACCGAGGCGTAGATTCTGAGCTGTTTAATTCAAATTGGGACTTATCAAGTAAGCGTGCAGTGGCTATTGTTCATGAATTGATTAAAGTGCCAGGCTTTGATGCTAGCAGAGTAAAAGCGGTTGGTCAGGCCGATACTCGCCCGTTAGTTCCTAATACTAATGCATTGAATCGCCGTCGAAATCGTCGTGTTGAAATTTCAATTAATCAAGGTAAAGCAAAAGAAAGTGAACCTATTCAAGTGATAAAATAAAATTACTTTTGTGAGGTTGTTTGGGTTTAAAAGCTGTCAGCATAATACTGACAGCTTTTTTTGTGTATAATGTGCGCCATTATTCTTATTGTTATTATTTAGGTCACTTGTCGATGAAATTTATCGTAAAGCTTCAAGCTGAAATCACTATTAAATCTCGCCCTGTTCGTAAACGTTTTACTAAAATTTTAGAGTCAAACATTAAAAATGTTTTACGTCGTGTTGATGAGCAAATAACGACAAGAATGAACTGGGATAATATTGAGGTAAATACCAAAGATAATAGTCTTGAAAATCGTGAACGTTTAGTAGAAGCACTTAAATGCATTCCGGGTGTGCCGATGTTTTTAGAAGTGCAGCAAACTGAGTTTGCAGATGTTCATGATATATATGAAAAAACCTTAGCTGTTCACGCTAAAACCATTGAAAATAAAACATTTTGTGTTCGTGTTAAAAGAACTGGAAACCATGATTTTAATTCTCTAAAAGTTGAGCAATATGTGGGTGGTGGTTTAAATCAAGCGGTAGAAAGTGCCAAAGTTAAGTTAACTAAGCCTGATGTGACGGTTCGTTTAGAAATAAAAAATAAAGATTTATTCATTGTTACTGAGCGTCATAAAGCGTTAGGTGGTTTCCCTATTGCCACACAAGAAGATGTTCTATCACTTATGTCTGGCGGTTTTGATTCGGGTGTTTCTAGTTATCAAATGATCAAAAAAGGCGCTCGCACGCATTATTGTTTCTTTAATCTTGGTGGCTCAGCCCATGAAGTAGGTGTTAAACAAATAAGCTATTATTTATGGAACAAATTT
>JADGDH010000144.1 GCA_016745015.1 Colwellia sp. | reverse complement strand
TTAATGACTTACCCGGGCAGTAAGCACAGTATGCGTGGTAAAAAAGTAAAAATGCATTTGAACAATACTATAATGAGTTTTTTTGATAGGCACTTTAAAGGCGAATAAGAAAATACATATCCAGTAAAATGAGGGCACGTCACCTTCGAAGCCAGTGAAGCCGTCATCTTCGAGGTGTCTGGTCGAAGATCCAGCTTTTAAGGTCACTGGATCTTTTTTTGCCCACAGATTTACGCAGATTATAGACTTTTTGTCATGACCGATTGTCATACCTTTACGAACCGCATAATCTAGAAAAAAGCGCGAATAAGTTCCCGCCTACATATTATTCAGGCTCATAATCCAAATTAGCTGACAACCAACGTTCTGCCTGTTCAATAGTCATGCCTTTACGTGCGGCATAATCAAGTACTTGATCTTTTGCTAACTTTGCAACGGCAAAGTATTTTGATTCTGGATGAGAAAAATACCAACCACTAACTGCGGCTCCTGGCCACATGGCGTAACTTGAGGTTAACTCCATGTTGATATTTTTTTCTACATTAAGCAGTTCCCATAGCAGGCCTTTTTCAGTATGCTCTGGGCAAGCAGGATAACCTGGCGCAGGTCGAATGCCCTGATAACTTTCACGAATTAACGCATCATTATCTAGCATTTCATCAGGTACATAACCCCAATATTCCTTACGCACTTTTTCATGGAGATACTCAGCACTGGCTTCGGCTAATCTATCTGCTACAGCCTTTAAAAGAATAGAGTTATAAGCATCATGGTCAGCATCATACACTTTCACTAACTCATCAACGCCAAAACCTGACGACACAGCAAAAGCGCCAACATAATCATTAATACCAGAGCCCTTTGGTGCAATATAATCTGATAAACAGCGATTAAATTGTCCTGCTGGCTTTTTACTTTGTTGTCTTAGTTGATGTAATTTCATTACCGTTTCACTGCGATTTTCATCCTTGCCGTTGACTTTATAAATCTCAATATCGTCAACATCACTATTGGCTGGAAATAAGCCAAATACGGCTTTCGCGGTAATTCTTTTATTATTAATAACATCATCAAGCATGGCATTAGCATCATTAAATAACTTAGTCGCTTCCACGCCCACTACTTCATGCTTTAAAATAAGCGGATACTTGCCTGATAATTGCCAAGTCATGAAAAATGGCGTCCAATCGATGTAATTTCTCACTTTATTTAGATCGAGATTGTCTAAAACAGTAATACCAAGTTTATTGGGTTTTTTCGGAATAAAGTCATCAAAGTTAATATTAGTCGCATTACTTCGGGCATCTTCAAGACTGATTAAACTTGATCGCGGGCCTTTCTTATAATGACGTGCGCGTACTCGTTCATATTCTTCTTTAGTAGCGGCAAAAAACTTTGCTTTATGCTCACTTGATAATAAGTTACTCACAACCGATACCGCACGAGAAGCATTTGATACATAAACCACGGGGTGATCATATTGTGGCTCTATTTTAACAGCAGTATGCGCCTTTGATGTTGTAGCCCCCCCAATTAATAATGGCAACTCAAATCCTTGGCGTTTCATCTCTTTAGCAACATGTACCATTTCATCAAGCGATGGTGTGATTAACCCCGACAAACCAATAATATCAACCTTTTCCTCGCGTGCAACACGCAATATATCTTCACACGAAACCATAACGCCAAGATCAATAATTTCATAATTATTACATTGCAGTACTACGCCAACAATGTTCTTACCTATATCGTGCACATCACCTTTCACCGTCGCTAAGAGTACTTTACCGTTAGAGCTAGCTTCTGTTTTTTCTGCTTCAATAAAAGGATTTAAATGGGCAACAGCTTGTTTCATTACCCGCGCTGATTTAACCACTTGCGGCAAAAACATTTCGCCAGCACCAAATAAATCGCCAACGGTATTCATACCGTCCATTAATGACCCTTCAATAACATCTAACGGGCGTACTGCTGCAAGTCGTGCTTCTTCGGTATCTTCAATAATAAATTCATTAATACCCTTAACTAATGAATGCGACAAGCGTTCATTAATAGGTAGTTCACGCCAAGCTAAATTAGCTTTAGATTGCCCACCACCTTGACCACTAGCTAATGAAGAGTATTCTTGTGCAATATCAAGCAGCCGCTCAGTCGCACCGTCATCTGAATTTTGAATAACATCTTCAACCGCTAAACGTAGTTTATCTGGAATGTCAGAATAAATAGCTAATTGACCTGCGTTAACAATGCCCATGTCCATGCCATTTTTAATAGCGTGATATAAGAATACTGCATGAATAGCTTCACGCACGGGGTTGTTACCACGAAATGAAAATGAGACATTAGACACACCGCCAGAGATCATCGCGTAAGGCAGGTTTTTCTTTATATCAGCAACTGCTTCAATAAAATCTACCGCATAATTATTGTGCTCATCAATACCGGTTGCAACAGCAAAAATATTAGGATCAAAAATAATATCTTCTGGCGGAAAACCTATTTCATCAACTAGCATGTGATAAGCACGGTGACATATCTCATACTTTCTTTTACGTGTATCAGCTTGCCCGTCTTCATCAAACGCCATTACAATCATTGCCGCGCCGTAACGGCGAACTAATTCTGCTTGCTTACGAAAGTTATCTTCACCTTCTTTTAAGCTAATTGAATTAACAATACCTTTGCCTTGAATACACTTAAGACCTGCTTCGATAATGTCCCATTTAGAGGAATCAATCATAATCGGCACTTTGGCAATATCAGGCTCACCAGCAATCAAGTTTAAAAAGCGTATCATAGCCTCTTTTGACTCCAACATGCCTTCATCCATGTTGATGTCAATAACTTGTGCGCCATTTTCAACCTGCTGTAAAGCAACAGCAATAGCTTGATCATAATTCTCTTCTTTGATCAAACGTTTAAATATTGCCGAGCCAGTAACATTGGTACGCTCACCAACATTTAAAAACAAAGTATCTTTGTCAATGGTTAAGGCTTCAAGTCCTGCTAAACGACAGGCTATTTTACGTGCTTCAACTTTACGTGGCTTGATCTTTTCAATCGTATCAGCCATACCTTTTATGTGTTCAGGTGTTGTTCCACAACAACCACCAATAATATTTAAAAACCCAGAACTTGCCCATTCTTCAACGTGGGTATTCATATCTTCAACGGTAAAGTCGTACTCACCAAAAGCATTTGGCAAACCCGCATTTGGATGAGCAGAAACTGCCACGTCACAAATACGGCTTAATTCTTCAACATATTGACGTAATTCAACAGGCCCTAAAGCACAGTTTAATCCAAAAGAAATAGGCTTCGCATGGCGTAACGAGTTATAAAACGCTTCCGTTGTTTGTCCTGATAAAGTACGACCTGATGCATCAGTTATAGTGCCAGAAATCATTACGGGTAGTCGAATATCTAGTTGTTCAAAAGCTGCTTCTACGGCAAAAATAGCAGCTTTTGCATTTAAGGTATCAAAAATAGTTTCAATTAATATAATGTCTGAACCACCATTAATTAACGCAGTAGTTGACTCAATATAAGCATCTTTTAGCTCATCAAAACTAACATTTCGAAAAGCAGGGTTGTTAACATCGGGCGAAATTGAACAGGTTCTATTCGTTGGCCCTAATACGCCTGCAACAAAGCGTGGTTTGTCTGGCGTTTTAGCATTATATTCATCAGCAGCAGCACGCGCTATTTGCGCAGCAACTAAATTAATTTCAGCGCTATACTCTTGCATGTCGTAATCTGCCATCGCAATAGTAGTCGCATTAAACGTATTGGTTTCAAGAATATCAGCCCCTGCTTCAAGATATTCAAGATGAATTGCTTTAATAACATCAGGCTGAGTAAGCACCAGCATGTCATTATTGCCTTTTACGTCACTATGCCAGTCGGCAAAGCGGTCGCCACGAAAATCTTGCTCTTCAAACTTATAGGCTTGGATCATAGTGCCCATAGCACCATCTAATATTAAAATGTTTTTGGCTAATTGCTGCTCTAATAAAGCAAATGATGAAGATTTTTTCATGGGTTTTCCAAGTTTTTCAAAGTAAGTTTTCAATTCAAAATGGTTTATTTAATAAATCTATATAACCGTATCAGGATGGATGGCTTGAATATTCGATACATCCAATTTATAAGGCGTAATTTGATAAACATAATAATTAAGCCAATTAGTAAATAATAGGCTACCGTGACTGCGCCATGAACCTATTGGGGGATTGTTTGCGTCATTATCCTTATAGTAATTCTCTGGCAATGCTGCATTTTCATCCACTTGTCGATCTCTTAAGTATTCTTCATGTAAGGTACTCGTGTCATATTCAGGGTGCCCTGTTAAATATACTTGTTGTTTATTTTTACTAGCAACCAAATACACACCAGCCTGTTCTGATTCAGCTAAAATGTTTAAATCTGGGATACGTTGATAGTCACTCTTATCAATATAGCCATAACGAGAGTGTGGCACATTAAACGTTTCATCAAAACCACGGGTTAAAGGCTCTCTAACATCAAGTGGTTTATGCTGAAAAACACCTGAAAGCTTTTTGTCACGCAAATGACGATTAATACCATAATGATGATATAAAGCAGCGTGGGCAGCCCAGCAAGAAAACATGGTAGAGGTGACATTTTTTTCAGCCCAGTCAAATAACTCACAAATTTTATCCCAATAGCTTACCTCTGAATAATCAAGTAAAGCTAATGGTGCACCCGTAATAATTAAACCATCGTACTGCTTATGTTTAATATCATCAAAAAGACAATAAAAATTCTCTAAATGTTCAGTTGGCGTATTCTTAGATTCATTGGCATGTATACGAACAAACTCAATATTTATTTGCAAAGGCGTATTAGCTAGCATGCGCAATATTTGAACTTCTGTTTCTATTTTATTCGGCATTAAATTTAAAATAGCCACTTGCATCGGACGAATTTCTTGAGAAATTGCTCGGTTCTCAGACATCACAAAAATATTTTCATTATCTAAAACAGATAGTGCAGGTAATTGGTCGGGGATTTTAATTGGCATAACACACCTATCAGGCAGAAAAAACAGATAAAAAAACATAGTATAAAGCTATGCTCGTCATATTACTTGGATTGCTAGATATGTCAACATCTAAACGTATAGACGGCCAAACAAGAAAAGTTAGGCCTATTATCATTCAACCCCAAAAACACTGTAATAATATAACAATGCAATTAAACTGTATTAAATCTAAATATAATAGGAATCCATACAAAAACTGAAGTTTTAGATGTCAATGATGAGAGATAAACCTCTTCGCTTTCTATTTGTTTATTTTATTTATCACCAGAAAGAACAATGAGGTAAAGGATTATTTTATTTATTTCCTATTTAAGATTTAAAGTAGTTATTAGAACATGTTATGAAATAAAGTTAGATTATACCACCTAAAGCAAATGAGACTTGTTATCATTTAAATGACGTGATATTGTTATAACATAACAACACCACTTAAATAAACAGAGATCTTACATGAAAGAAAATATCCACCCTAAATATCAAAAAGTTGCTTTTCATGATACTTCTATTGATAAATATTTTATCGTAGGGTCAACATTACAGACGAGTAAAACGGTTGAACTGGATGGGGAAATTTACCCTTATTATTCCATAGAAGTTTCTAGTGAATCACACCCCTATTACACTGGAAAACAAAGTATCAAGACACAAGATGGCCGTGTTGCCAAATTTAATAATCGATTCGGAAAATTAAAATCTAAGGGAAGTAAATGAAAATTTTAAGTTCATTAAAAAGCGCTAAAAAACGTCATCCAGATTGCAAAGTTGTAAAACGTAAAGGTAAAATTTATGTTATTTGCAAAACGAACCCTAGATTTAAAGCTAGGCAAAGATAAGAACACTAAATTTTTTTCATCTGTTCTTGAGCACCTAGGATGATATTATGCAGTGGTTAATCCGATAAAATAGCCATGACTTGACTTAAAAGCCTCTGCTTAGCAAAGGCTTTTATTATTTATCTATCCTTTAAAGTATTCTAAATATCATTTATTTATTCAGAAACTACTGTTTCTGCTTTCTCTACAGGCGAATTCTTACTTAAAAACAATTCACGTAATTTAGTGTCAACATCCTTAGCCATTTCTGGGTGTTCCTCTAAATATTTGGCGGCATTAGCTTTACCTTGGCCAATACGCTCACCATTGCAGCTATACCAAGCGCCAGCTTTTTCAACAAATTCATTTTTAACACCTAAGTCAATCAATTCACCTAGGTTGTTAATTCCTTGACCATAAAGAATTTGAAACTCAGCTTGTTTAAATGGTGGAGCAATTTTGTTTTTGACTACTTTAACACGCGTTTCATTACCAAC
>JADGDH010000143.1 GCA_016745015.1 Colwellia sp. | reverse complement strand
ATGCTTTTTACTATACCAATTAGCCAGCGGTTGTGCACTTAACCCATGAGCAACAATACTCATTAATACTGTCACCATAACCACGGCATAAATAGTTTCAAAACCTCCATCATCACCTACTTCATGGGCAACAATAAGCACGTACAAAATAGAGGCTATGCCACGAGGTCCAAACCAAGCAATAAAGGCCATTGTTGCTAAATCTACCTTGGCGTTATTGAGTTTTGCACCTACTAAACAAAGCATTACAGGTAACATTCTCAATAAGGTTAAACTAAGAAAGGCATAAACAATCACATCAACGGTAATATATTCAACAACAGCGGGTACAAAAGCAATTCCAAAAATAAAGAAGCTAATTAACACCAATAACTCCCCTTCACTCTCAGCAAAATCTTCAATATGTTCTCGCGTTTTATTACTAGTATTGCCCGCATATAAACCAGCAAAAAAAGCAGCAATAAAACCATTGCCATACACCGATTCTGCTAAATAAAAAGACAAAATTGCTAAAGCAATAGGTATTAGGTTTTGGTAACTTTCAGTCATCCAACCTCTGCTAAGGCTAACTTGTATTAACTTAGTACCTATATAGCCAACACAAATTCCTACTAATGCACCAAAACCAATTTGTTTAAATACAAAGCCTAGCCAGTGAGAGTCTCCGCCACCATCCAAGCCGCTGGTGATCACAGCGACCACGGTAATTAAAATAGGAAATATAATGCCGTCATTAAGGCCACTTTCAACATTAATGGTAGAACGGATTGTTTCTGGTACTTTTTTGTCTGTAACAACGGCTTTCCCTAACGCTGCATCAGTAGGCGTTAATAATAAAGCAAGTAACAACATATAAACCATAGGCTCATTAGGGAATATTTGTTGAGCCACCAAGGTGCCAATGACTATGGTAAGAGGTAAACCGATAAATAAAAGGCGTGCTGGCAACTGCCACGATTTACGTAAAAGTTTTAAATCAAGCAGAGCCGCATCACTAAATAAAACCAGTACTAAAGCAATTTCAACAATAATAGTGACAAACTCAGCATCAACATCAACTTGACTAACATCTAAACCTAACGGAGATATTAACAAGCCTAAGCCAGCAAAAACCATTGGGCCTGAAATATTAAAGCGTGTTAAGGCTTTGGAAATATAACCGTAAAATAAGACTAACAAGGCAATAGTTAAAATAACGATATGCTCATCCATAATGGATCTCTTTTGTTTTAAAATGAAAAAAGGTGAGTACTTAAAACGCTACTCACCTTTGATTTTATTATTTTGTCATTAATGAAATGGAAAAAAATAACTCATCCATGAAGACATACGTAATAAAATTTTACGCATAATAGCAACATGATGAAGATGCTCAGAATATATAGCGCTTTGACCATACGAACCACCGGGCACATATTTCGCTAAATCATCAAAGCGAGGGTCGGTTATTTTAATTTTAACAGGAATACGCCCTGGCATTCCTGTACGCCGGCTAAGACTTATTAAACTACCGTTAGCTTGCAGCTCACCTTCAGCCAATACAGGTAAAACCTCTGTAATTTGTGCACTGAATACTCTTCCTGGTAAAGCATCAAAAGCTATTTCAGCTTCATTACCTACTTCTAAACGCATAGCGCTATTTTGACGATACCAACCAATGTAAGTAAAAGAGTCTTGCTGAACAAAAACCATAGCAGGTTTAAGTGGCATAGGCACAACAAACAAACCTGGATATACCAACATTTGAGTAATATAACCGTCACTGTGAGCACGAACTTCAGTACGGATTAAGTCATACTCTGCATCATGTAATTTAGCATTTAAATTATCAAGTGCCGCTCTGGTAACATCAACATCGCGCTGTTTACCAATATTTTTTTTCATTAGTTCAATTGCACGCTGATAATCAAGTTTTGCTGATACAAGTTGTGCATTAAGGGCATCTACCTTATTTTGATAAGGTACTGGATCAATAGAAAATAATAAATGCCCCGCTTTTATAGGTGTATTGGCTTTAACATTAACACTAACAACCTCACCACGAACTGCGGGAATTACAGGTGTAGACACAAAATACTGACGAGTAACTTCAGAATATGGATGGTTATAATTCATCGCCATAATCAACGCACCAATTAAAAAAACTCCACCTAAAACAGCAGTAGGTACGGTCCATTTATTTAATGGAATTTTAAAAACCTTAAATATGCCAATACAAAGCGCTGTGTAAGTTAATATTAATAATAAATCCATTATTTAATGTCCTGTGCTTCAATGTGTTGCTTAGCGCCATCTATTGCATGTTTACTTTCTAAAAACTCAATGCGTTTGGTCAATTCAGTAAACTGTTGAGAACTTATATTATTACTACTTTGATTACTGCCGGTTTGATCTTGATGAGAAAATCCCCAACCTCTATCTTCTCTATACAACATTGCCCATATCCATAAAAATGGCCATAAAATATGTAAAGTAAATAAACTTACCCAACCTGCAACGAGCAAAGCATCTTGTTGTGGATGATTTCGTTCTTTCGCTATTTCATAAGGAATATCGTGAATAACAATAATGCCATAAAAAACAGTAATAGCAGCAAAAACTAAAATACCAAGTGCAACATATTCGAGCATAAATAACCCCATAAAAAAAATAAAAAATACTATTATAATAACATGATAATAAATAGCTTTTTTAACAATGTATATTCTTTCAATTACAAAATTTTTTTTAAATTGTGTTTTTACTCGTTTTACTATTTTTTTTAGTGAATTTTTTGAATGTTTTTTTACCTTGTCTGGGCTTAAAAGCAACCTTTGGTAAACCAACAAACGTTTGTTGGCCTGCTCCATTAACCATCTCAGTAACTGTGTAAGTTAACGGCTGCATAAAACTTAAATAGCTGGCATTTTTCTCACTAATCGCCGTTAAACTAGCTTCCCATTGGGCAGTCATATCAGGCAAGGTTGCTTGCGAAGGTAAAGCATTAATTAGCGCAATGCCAACCTCAGTGGCAATAATTTTTTTACCTTGCCTCGATAAAAAGTTACGTTTAAATAATAAATCAATAATGCCTGCACGCGTAGCATCTGTGCCCAAACCATCTGTATCTCTGAGCACTTTTCTAATATTTTCATCACTAACAAAACGCGCAATGCCCGTCATGGCACTTAACAGTGTTGCATCAGTAAAAGACTCTGGCGGTGAAGTATGCTTTTCAACTAATTCTCCCTGCCAACAGTGCAACACTTGCCCTTTACTTAAGGAAAGAAGCGCATCATTACCCGTTGTTGTTGATTTATCACTACTTGGGAAAAGTATTTTCCAGCCTTGCTGCTGTTCTACTTTGTGGTTTGTAGTGAATATTCCACCCGCTATTTTTACCGTTAATTTAGTTTGTTGATAACAGTAAACAGGATAAAACTGTGTTAAATACTGTCTAACAATTAATAAATATATATTTTTTTCAAAAGAATTAAGATTAATACTATTGGGTGATTTTTCTGTGGGGATAATGGCATGATGAGCAGTAATTTTTTTATCATTCCACGCTTTGCTTTTAATAGCGTTATCAGCATTTTTTGCTTGCTCACTGCAAGGTAAATTAGAAGCAGCCAGCATATTTATAATACCTGTAGCTTGTTTTATTTGCTCTTTAGGTAAATACCGGCAGTCTGAACGTGGGTAGGTAATAAGTTTATGCTTTTCATAAAGTGCCTGACAAACATCAAGTACTAATTTTGCATTCATAGAAAACTGCTTAGCCGCTGCAATTTGTAAACTAGATAAATTAAAAGGCAATGGCTGATTTTGTTGTTTTGACTCTGTATTAATATTTTCTACAACGGCTGGCTGATTATTTATTCTAGCTACCACATTATCAGCTAACCCTTTAACTAAAACACGCCCTTCTCCATCACAATATTGCTGACAAGCATCGCTAGGCTGCCATTTAGCAGTGAAACTATCACTTTTATTTGCTTGCTCTTTATTAACACTTAAATGCGCCAATACTTGATAAAAAGGCTTAGAAACAAAATTAGCAATATCTTGCTCACGCCGTACCACCAAGCCCAACACGGGGGTTTGAACTCTGCCAACAGACAATACACTATTATAGCCTTGTTTTTGTCCTTGTAAGGTACAAGCACGAGTTAAATTAATACCATAAAGCCAATCTGCCCTTGAACGTGCTAGTGCTGAAATAGACAAAGGCATAAAGTCTTGATTATTTTTAAGTGAATTAAGCGAGCGCTTAACGGCAGGCAAATTCAAATCACTGACCAATAAGCGTTTTACATTCGCTTTTTTGACTTTAGACACCTTAAAATAATCAATCACTTCATCAACTAAAAGCTGACCTTCTCGGTCTGGATCACCTGCATGAATAATACTATCGGCTTGTTTTACAAGTTTACGTAAAACAGTTAGTTGAGCCCGAGTGCGGGCAATAGGTTTCAATTGCCATTGCTCTGGCACTATGGGTAAGGTTTCCATAGACCACTTTTTAAAGCTTTCATCGTAATCTTGTGGATCAGCTTGCGCTAAAATGTGACCCACGCACCAACTCACAACATCACCATTAGCAACTTCTATATGGGTTTTGTGATTTTTGTGAGGCTTAGGTAGGGCAGCAGCTATAGCACGGCCTAAACTAGGTTTTTCAGCAATATATAATTTCAACAATTATTCACGCAAATATTAATGATAAGTTGAGTATAGTCAAAATACTGTTTTTATGTACAGTTTTATTTTGTTTTTGCTGGTATTATTTTATCGCGTACTTTTTGCATATGTGCACGAAAATTTTGATCAAACTTACTTTCACCACAAGCAAACATAGAGCTTGAGCCTTCTACTGGGCTGCCTAACATTTGTTTACGCTCTATTGTGCACATGCCATTATCATACTTAGTAATTGATATATCGTCTGACATTCTAGTAATTCTTTTCTCTCGTTCTTGCTCAGGTGTTAATTGTATCGTTGAATTTGGTACAGGAATTTGCTCACCGTGCATTACCGATGGGGATCTAAATTGTTGCAGTTTAGATAGCTCATCTGCCATTATTTTTTCATTTATTGAGCTTCTCAAGTTATTAAGCTGTTTGTACGCTGAAAAAGTTGCTTGAATTGGCTTTTGTATTTCTAAACTAGCACTAGTTTTGGGTTTAGGTTTTAGTATAGGGTTATACTTGGACGACATAGGAACCGTTAAAGATGAATGTGTTACAACTTTATTAGATTCAAGCACTTCTGGTTTTTTGTTAATTTTAGTTTTTTCTGCTGTTTTTACCTCTTGGGGTAGTTTTTTTACTACCACAGGTTCAGCTACCACTACCTTAGGTGGCATTTTATATAAATAACTTTTGATCGCTTTTTTAGTGATTTTAACTTGCCGAGGATGTTGTTTTTCTGCAATAAAAAATAACAGCAATGCCAACAGTAAATGGACAATGATAGAAACTAAAATAGGGAGATAGTATCTTTTCAGCACATGTTTTGTAACCTTAGCACTCCTTAATGACGACTGTTCTAATATATACTTTGCTATTACAAATGTATTAGATAGACAGTACCTAAATAAATAGGTTCCATAGCATCCTAACAATTTACATAAAAAACCTAGCCCAATTGAACATGCGCCATTATGCAGTCATAACTAGTTTGCCAACGCTTGTAGTCTAATTCAATGGGAATATATTGGTTGTTAATAGCTAAAACAAGTGATGGAAATCCGTTACTTGGCAATTCTCTAACCAAAGCAATTTCAGTTAATAATTGTTGATTAACTTTTTCGCTCTTTAGTGCCTGCTCAAAGGTGAGTTTTGAACTGCTTTGGGTATTAGCATCAAGCCCAATTGAAGCCGCTATGGCTATTAACGTTGAATTATTTGAGGGATTTTTTGCTTGTAAATAATAGCCTTGCTGAATTGCTAAATACATTGCTTGCTCTAACCCATAATCTCTCGCAGCAATAACTGCTCGACAAGCAGGGTACGTTGACCGCCTGGGTTGGCATAACGTCCAAAAATCAAAATTAAACTCACAGCCTAGCTGTTCTGCAATGTTATGCCAAGTTTGCTGTAAAAATTGCTGCATCTTTTCAGGCATAGGATCTTCTGAGTCAGGAGCCAAACCGCCCACAAGATATTTGACTTCAACCACTGAAGATAGTTTTTCTTGTAATACCTGCCAAGTAGATCGATACCCCCAACACCAGCTACACATAGGATCGTAAATATACATTAGTGTTGGTTTTATCATAGGTATTCTCATCAAAGCACTTTTTTAGTGAAAGTGGGCCATAATTATTCATTAATTAAAGCATGTCTGCGATTACAAGAGCAACACCCAACGTTCCCCTTCTTATATTTGTACATAAAAAACACAGCAATAAAAACATTCATATTTTGATAAACAAAGACAACGCACTAAAGTAGAGCAAAAACACTATAACTGCGCAACATCATCAACAT
>JADGDH010000285.1 GCA_016745015.1 Colwellia sp. | reverse complement strand
GAATAGGTGTAACCAAGCCAAGCAGCGGACTCCGCATATTGTCACGCTTTTTGTTCCAAAAAGCCCGCCAACATGCTCCGCGCGCTGTTGGCGGCGTTAAATGCCTTATGAATTATCCAAAGTCAGCAAATATAATTAATATCGCCTTTGCAGTTACGTATTTCTGCCTGCCAATTCTTTTCGCTCTAAATAATCTTCACCTGTCAAAAGACACTGGTAATTTTCTAATTCTATTAGGCTTCATTTTACTAGCCCTAGCACTGATGGATTGGTATCACTTATATTTCAGCAATACTTTCAAAGGTATAGCTTATAATTTCAGCCTATTCTCAGTTGTAGCAATAACTTCAGTTCTTTTAACAAACATACTTTCTGGTTTTGACTTCAAGCAACTAGCTTTACTTTCCAACCCAGATCAATGGGCAAGCTACAATATTTTGTTTAGGATTTATATCGTTAGCTTTGGCATAGCACTGATTTCAACTTTAAGTGTGCCTAGGTTACTATTAATCAAAACAATAACTAAGCAACCGTTACCACAACATGGCAATAGCATTTAACAAGGCCAAGCAACATCGTTCGCTGCGCTCTCTGGACAGCCTTGCGCTTGCGCCTTTTGTGCATGGCTTCGCCATTATTGCACAAAATTCACAATCACAAGTCTGCCGTTGTTGGCGGCGTTAGGTGAAAAAGGTAGCACCAAATTATGGATTTTAGTCCCATTTTAAGTCAGGTATTCAGTGCTGTGTGGTATTTAATACCATTCTTCATTGTTATTGCTGTTTTCAAGACTCCTTGGTTTAAAGGTGTCATGGGTGAGTTTCAAGTTAATTTACTATTAAAGCTATTTCTACCTAAAGAAAGCTACCACCTGATCAAAAATGCTACATTACCAACCGAGAATGGAACAACTCAAATTGATCATATTTTAGTTTCAAAATATGGTGTTTTTGTCCTTGAAACAAAAAATATGAAGGGGTGGATATTTGGTTCACCCAATCAAAAGCAATGGACACAAAAAATATTCAAGCATTCAAATAAATTTCAAAATCCAATACATCAAAATTATAAACATATTAAAACTCTTGAAAGCAGTTTAAATATTAAACTTGAATCAATTTTCTCTGTTATTGTTTTTATAGGTGATAGCACCTTTAAAACTCAGATGCCTGAAAACGTCACCTATGCAGGCGGTTGTGTAAAGTATATTAAGTCTAAAAATATTGAGGTTTTCACACAAAAAGAAGTCACGGGCATTATTGAGAGAATTGAAACTGGCAGGCTTCAACGAGGGCTAAAAACAAATCGAGAGCATGTAGCCCATGTTAAAAAAATAATTGAGTCTAAAGAAAAAGAGTATCAAGAAAATTCTTGCCCTAAGTGCGGTTCTGGAATGGTACTTAGAAAATCTAAAAAGGGTGCTAATGCCGGTAATAAATTTTGGGGATGCTCGGCATTCCCAAAGTGTAGAGCAATTGTAAAAATCACCTAACAAGAAGCTCAAACGGACAAAATATGCTGTCATCCTTTTTGCAAAAACACGCAAAAAAGCTGCCAACAAATTTTGCCCCTTAGCTTGGCGTTATTGGCTGTAAATCTTATTAGCTGTTAGAGTATTCGGTTTAAGTTTATGCAAAGGTTTACGCGGGTTAATACAATTAACATAGTCATTTAAG
>JADGDH010000142.1:3027-6572 GCA_016745015.1 Colwellia sp. | reverse complement strand
CTCCTTATCAACACTAAAATGAGAACAATAACTTTTCAGTTACTTTGTTAACGAAATCAACTGCTCTCATTTCTCATCATTTAGCTATGCAAAGTTGCTATCTTAAAACTACCTATTGCTTTGGGTTCTTAAATACTCGAGTTTATGATGTAGCCAACCATTAATTTTTACTTTTGCACTACTTTTTTCTTCTAGTAGCGTTTCATCTGCCTGTGTAATTGCCTTGGTTTCACATTCAATGAAGTAAGGTTTTCCTGACCATGAGCTCTCACTCGCTAGTCTATCTATAAAATTTTCCGTAGTCGTTGCATAACGTTTACCTTTACGAAGTTTTAGACGTAAATGATCGGCGGCATCTATAGAAGAATATTCATTCCCGTTTCGATGGAAGATACACTGACTAAGTTCAACAACATCAATAAGTTGGTTGATTTCGATGTTAACTGGATCTTCTTTGAGCGATTCTGCGTGTATCTGATTAGTCTGAAATAAAATTGTCAATGACGCTATAAAGAGACCTATTGAGAAAAAGGTTGTCCCTGTTTTATCTGCTAACACAATAAACTCCTGTTATAAATTTTCAAGTGAAATTTCAGCGATTAAAGGTTTGTGATCTGATAACTCTACTGAGTCTACCCAATATTGATTAAATTGAAGAGTATTACTTAAAAATATCCAATCAATTCTGTTACTACCATAGGTATTAAAACTTTCATCCTCAGACTCCTCAGCAAAAGCATGAAAGCTTGCGTGAGCCACAAAGTTGTTTACCACTTTCTCCTTACCTAACCAGCCACTATTAAAATCCCCCCCAACAATAATTGGAGAATCGCGTTTGTTGAGTATATTAGCCATTTGAAGCAGTTGCTCTTTTCGTTTTGATTTCCTGGAGAAATCGAGATGTACTGATAAAAGATCTAAATCAACTTTACGGCTATCTGATAAAATAATATTAACATTAACCAAAGAAAAACCCTTATTAGTCGTTGGCGGTGTCGGTAAGAAATTAACACCTATTGCTTCATTTATCGGAAATTTAGACAAGATGGCAGTGCCATAAACGCCAAAGTAGTTATCAACATGTGGCGTCGCGACAAAGTATTGATAATTGCCCCTTTGTGCTAATAATTCTATATGGTTAAAATTTCCGCTCCACCTTGAAGGCAAGTCGGCTTCTTGAAGAAAAACGACATCTGAGTTTTGCTTTCTCAAATAATTCCCTACTTCAATAATATTTTTTTTAATTTGTTTACCACTGACAAAAAACTGACTAAAAGACGTTTTTCGACCATGAGCAAGATTCAGAGATAACACTGAAATAGAGTCTTTACGTTTATCTAAATTTTGTGTTATTTGGTTATTAACAGTTAGGTTAGCTGATTTGCTTGGGTTATCACCTTTTGTGATGGCAAATTCATTTTTATAAATCGTTAATTTTTTTATGTTTGGGGAAATACCTTTAAAAGTCTCTGAATTATGTTGAGTACTTTGTATTGTTTTAGTAGTGCAAGCAATGCAAAAAAGCATTGTTACTATAATATAAGCTGATAATTTCATTTAGTTATAATCCACTATAAAAATATCGACCGCAAGCGGCTGAGCTTCAAATAAGTTAAGCCGAGATGAATGAATTTCAATCTATTGCCTATAAGATGGTACTGTAACTGCAAATATATATTTTATACATATTATACAAGAGTCAGGCTTAAAAATATGGATTTCAGTAAGATACTGTTTTAACTATAATAAAATAGTTCATGATGATATATTTGTAACTCAAAAAGTTTAACGCAATGAAAAATAAATAGTCTGTATGATTTCAGCCATAAAGATTAATATAAAAAATTTATTAAAAGTAGCGGGAATACTCACTGCTTTATTTATCGTGCTCATCATTTCTTTGTGGGTATGGATTGCTACACTCGATTTAAACACGCAAACGCTTCGAATTGAACAATTGGCAAGCCAGGCTTTGGGGCGTGATGTAAAAATTGATGGACCATTACATTTTAGGCTATCCCTATTTCCTAGAATCACGATAGAAAATGCGTATATTGCCAACCCTCAATGGGCTATTTTCCCTGATTTTTTAACCATTGAAAAACTTGAAGTTGAAATCAGTCTGTTATCGTTATTAGAAAAAAAACTTGTGTTCGAAGATATTGAATTAACCGGTGCTACTATCAACCTACAACAAGACCCTAAAAAAGGATCAAGCTGGGACTTTAGTAAACCTAATAAACAACAATCCTCATCACAGCTAATAACTGACTTAGTAGAGCTGGATGCACATCAGATTACCATCAGATACTATCCTGTAGATCGACCACCCCTTACTATGTTTATCGATGATTTTCATGCTGAATTAAGCCCTAATCAAGCAGTTAATATTCAATTAAAAGCAAAAATTAACGACTTACCTTTAAACATAGATGTACAAGGTGGTACATTTGAACAACTGATCAATCCCACACTTAACTGGCCATATAAAGGTGTAGTGGATACAGATACTAGAGAAATAGACTTTTATGGTCATATTACCAATCTGATTACATTCGATGATATAGAGCTACAGATTTCATCAGAGAAAAAAGTGGCACGAGAGTCGGTAATATTTGGTCGCCAATTTGAACCGCTAATAGAGTACTATAGTGCCAAATTAAATATCAATACGATAGATGATACCTATACAATAAAACTCGCCGCAGACGCCCATAATTTCGATCTTTCACGGTTATACACAATTGATAAACGCTCACAAAAACCGTCATTAACATATCAGGACTTCAATATAAAAGCAGAGGGCTCTGGTCATTCAATGACTGAGATCTTACAAGCTACTGTAGTGAATATAACAGGCTCGCACATCGACTATCGTCATCCATCAAATCGACCTGACAAAAAGTTTTTTCAGGCCCATATTAATTCACTACAAGTTAATTCGACACAGAATTCTGATTTTGAATTATTACTCAATGGCACTGCCAGCGACATCCCTTTTAAAGTACGAGCAAATACTAAAGATATACTGTTTACACTCTGGCAAAAAAAAAGTACTCCCGTTGAATTAAGCATTGAATCTAAAGGGGCAACTGCTCAGATAAACGGACATATCAATCACCATATGAATCTTCCTCAGTTTACTGGTGAAGTTTCAATGCAAGCAGAAAGCCTGACAATTATTGGTAATCTATTGGGTCACTCTTGGTTAGAGACTTTGCAGTTGAAAGCTCAAAGTCAGCTGATTATTAATAATCGAACACTCACTTTTAATAATACTGTCGCGCAACTGGGGTCGCAAAAAGCACAAGGAAAAATTAAACTTAGCTACAACAATGGATTTACTCTGTCTATAAAGGCGCATGCTGATAATATTGTCGCGGATAAAATTTTTCCCAAGAATAAGATACCACCACAACTGACCTTTAACTTGGAGCAGATAAATTTAAACATGCTAGGTAAAATATTGCCACAAAGCCTGTTTGCAGGCGACTGGAATTTAACGGCGACAAAAGGTAAAGCTAGTTGGTGTGATAACACAATGA
>JADGDH010000142.1:0-2927 GCA_016745015.1 Colwellia sp. | reverse complement strand
AGTAACAAACAAAGTCCTGACGAAAAAGAAAAAAATACTAACCGTATTGTTCCTAAAATATCCTTAGACTACAGTCAATATCGCTGGCTTGATGCACTGGTTAACATCCAAGATTTTAGCATTAATTATAATGATACTTCTGTCTTAAAAATCGATAGTCAATTTATAGCATCTAATGGTTTATTTAAGCTAAGTCCGATTAACGCCCTTTCAACAAGTAATGGCAGAACAAGCGTCTCTAGCATTGAACTAGATAGTTCTAGGCCACTAAACACTATCAAGTACTCCATTCAGGCAGATAAAATCGATTACGGAAATATTCTCAAGCAGCTTGAAGTGACCAATGAAATCCGCGGCGAAATGGATCTTAATATTGATATTTCGGGTCAGGGCTACACCCTGAGAGAAGCAGTAGAATCAAGTCACGGTGAATTGAAAATCGTTGCGGATAAGGGAAAAGTGCCTAGGTGGCTGCTTGAATTATGGGGATCTGGTCTGTTACGTAGTTTATTTCCCACTACTTGGTTAGAGGATTCTTCTACCGAGTTGAATTGTGCCGTAGGTCATTTTAAAGTGGAAAATGGCATCATGCGTAGTCAAACGCTACTGACGGATACTAAACGAGTAACCGTTGCTGGAGAAGTTATCATTGACTGGCGAACTGAACACATAGAAGGTATTTTAAAGCCACACCCCAAAGAGGTCACATTAGTACATATCGGTTCTCCATTAAGAATATCTGGCAGCCTCAAAAATTATAAAATATCCTCTGCTGAGTCAAGCGTGGTCACGCTAGGAAAATGGGCTATAGGCCTATCAAACCCAGCGACAATAATTTTACTTTTTGGTAATACAGGGGCAAAAGATAAAAACCCCTGTGAAAGCTTAATGCAAGAACACGCTAATTCAAGTTAACCATAAACCAATGCACGACTTAGGCCGTGCCATCACTCAATTAATTAGTGGTTTAGATCATATCCATGCACATATTAGAAATAATGTTATAAATGCATCTGGTAGTACGAACGTCCCTGATTAATTTCAAAATCGAGAAGATTGTCCTTAATTCATATTGTCCCTAACTTAATTCCTACAAACCACAATCAAACTGCTTGCCCACAAGCAACACCACTAGACCAACACCACTGAAAATTAAATCCGCCTAAAAATCCAGTAACATCAATTACTTCACCAATAAAGAATAAACCTTGTGAATTTTTAGCTTCAAATGTTTTGGATGAAATTTCATCAGTATTCACCCCACCTAAAGTAACTTCGGCCGTTCGGTAGCCCTCGGTGCCATTGGGTTTTATTTGCCATGTATGTATGTAATGGCATAGGGCTTCTATTTCGGCATGGGCTAATTGATTAATATTTTTGTCAGGTATTTCGCCACTTTTAATTAAGGACTCAATAAAGCGTTTTGGTAGTACGGTTGATAATAAGTTTTTTAACGATTTTTGACCTTGGTTTTCTTGCCAGTTTGCGATGAGATCGCTTAATTTGTTTTCAGGTAATAAGTTGATGGTTATTGCTTGCCCTGATCGCCAAAATGATGAAATTTGTAAAATTGCAGGGCCAGATAAACCGCGATGAGTAAAGAGTATATTTTCTCTAAAGTGAGTGCCATCTTCACTGCTAACATTACAATCAATACTGATGCCAGATAAACCATCAAAACGCTGTTTATCATGTTCATGTAGTGTAAAAGGTACGAGTGCAGCTGTGGTTGGTACTACTTTTAAACCAAATTGTTCGGCAATTTTGTAGCCAATTGGCGTTGCGCCGAGTTTAGGCATGGTTAAGCCGCCAGAGGCAACAATTAAGGATTGGCATTGAAAGCTTGTTTCATTGGTTTTAACTAAATAACCATTACTATTTTTAATGACACTCAATACTTCATTTCTTAGCTTTATGGTAACGCCAGCCCATTCGCACTCGGTTAGTAATATATCAACAATATCTTGTGCGCTATCGTTACAAAACAGCTGTCCTAGGGTTTTATGATGGTAGGCAAGGCCATGACGATCAACTAAGTCGATAAAGCTTTGTGGGCTATATCGGCTAAGTGCTGATTTTACAAAATGAGGATTTTGACAAAGATAATTCGTGGGTTCAGCATTTTCATTGGTAAAATTACAACGACCACCACCACTGATTAAAATTTTTCGGCCAGCTTTTTTACCCATATCAACTACTGTGACGCTTCTGCCACGATAACCAGCACTAGCTGCACACATTAAGCCTGCAGCACCAGCACCAATAATGAGTACATCAGTGGTTGTTATTTTTTTCATTAAAGGATGAGCTTCTATACGTTAGTTTCTATCATTATGTTCGTTATACCATGGGATGGCAAACACCTGATTCAGCAGCGGCTTTGCGCCATCCACTGAACCAGACATTAACGGCTGGCAATAGCCAGCACTACAACGACAATAAAACGTGCATTAGCCACCTGATGAGTTAGAGGGAGCCGCTTGCTTAAAAGGATTGTTATTAGAAGGTATCGCTACTGCACCTGGCAAGGTGCCGGGTAGTAGTTCAAACGCCAACGTGAATGTTGTCAGCATGTGCTCCAGCTCCTCATAAGGCTTACGGTCTCCTTTTAACTTCGCCTTACCTGCCTTAATTTTATCATCAAAGCTTACCTTGCCCATCATTATATCATTAAGATCGGAGCGATTTATGGTAATGGTAAGATCGGCTTTTGGTGACTGAACACCTTCAATATTGGTCAATGTTGAATTGCTGAGTTCAATCAAGTATTTTTCATCATTATCAGGGGTAATAAAGTTAATGGTGAAGTGCTTGCCTTCAGCCTTTCTTGCATCTAAGCGCACCGCTAAAAAGTCTAACCATAGCGCTGTAGACATACCACGAATCACATCAGGTCCCGCTGTTGGGGGTGGCGCACCGTTTGGCAT
>JADGDH010000284.1 GCA_016745015.1 Colwellia sp. | reverse complement strand
AAGGCTAAGGGCATCAATAAGAGAGGAACTAAGTGCTTTTTGGCAAGCAAAACAGCCAATGATTGGTTTGTATTTGGGAGAGTCAATGGTTGGTGTTGCTTGTCTGAATAGCCCTGATGACAGTGTTGGTAGTGACAGGTTTTGGCATTGGCGGCTGAAAATGCTACTTACGGCGGGGTATTTTAGTACAAAACAACTGATTGAAAAAGAAAAGAAATTTATTTTAGCTGTTCCTCTAAAAAAATTCCATATACTGTCCTTTATCGCAATTCATCCTTTGCATCAGCATCACGGGTTTGGTCATTATTTAATGGCCGCAGTTAATACTGTTCTTGAAGAGCATGGTGATAGTGAAGGTGTTGCGCTATATGCAACGTCAGGAAAATTTAGAACTTTTTTTGAAGATGCAGGTTATAAATTTATTAAAGATGTAACTATCGGTAAAGTCTCTGCTGCTTTGATGGTTTATTATAAAGGTAAGTAATGATTATTTATCTTACTACTCATTATATTTAATCCACTTCAATATACGGGATTCAGCCTCTATTACTCTTGTACCAAAGCAATCTTCTGGTACAATCAGTTTTAATTAATTTGTTTTTAGGTAGTTAAACTAATATGGTTATAAAAGCTCAAAGCCCTGCAGGATTTGCCGAGCAATATATTGTTGAGTCTATTTGGAATGGTGGTTTTCCGCCAGGTTCAATTTTACCCGCAGAGCGTGAGTTATCAGAGCTAATTGGAGTAACTAGAACAACGTTAAGAGAAGTACTGCAGCGTTTGGCTCGAGATGGTTGGTTAACAATTAAACATGGCAAGCCAACTAAAGTGAATAATTTTTGGGAAACATCAGGTTTAAATATTCTCGAAACATTAGCTCACCTTGATCAAGAAGGTGTTCCTGACTTAGTTGATAATCTATTATCTGCGCGCACTAACATCAGTGCTATTTATGTACGTGGTGCCATAAAGAATAATCCAAAGAAAACAATCGAATTGTTAAGTGCTTATACCGATGTTGAAGATAGCGGAGAAGCATTTGCTGAATTTGATTATAAATTAAATAAAGAATTAGTCGTTGCTTCAGGAAACTCTATTTATTTGCTTATTTTAAATGGTTTTAGAGGATTGTATTCTCGGATTGGTAGCTTATATTTTGCACACCCAAAGGGTCGTGAGATTTCTAGAGCTTACTATCAAAAACTTGTTGATTTAGCTAAAGAAAATCGATTTGATGATTCTATTTTTGCGGTGCGTAAATATGGAATTGAATCAGGAAACCTTTGGGGTGAATTAAAAGAAGACGTATTAAAAGAGTTGATTGAAGATTAGCTTTTTTTTATACTTTTGCGTGCAGTTCAATACAGTAAAAGGCGACATTCAGTCGTCTTTTACTTGTCTAAATTTTAACGTTCTATTTTAAGACTTATTGCTTTATTGCTTTAATTCTTTTTGTTAATAATATGTAAATTTATTTCCTTGTTATTTATAATATATAAGTTAGATCAACAAATTGCCTATTTATTGCTGTTATTTCAGTTTTTTTTGTTAAAAAGTTGTTGAAATATACTTCTTTAGCTACACTTTTAGTATATATTAGAATATGTTCTTTATTAACAATAACTAGAAGGTGGCCATGGACTTTTTTAAAACATTATCGGTGCGTTATAAAATACTTTTAAT
>JADGDH010000283.1 GCA_016745015.1 Colwellia sp. | reverse complement strand
GCGTTCTTAAAGCTAGACTATAACCAGCGTCTTACTTTCTGACGGTATGCTTGATAATCATTAGCAAAAAGTTTATCAAGCATCTTTTCTTCTGGAATAATTTGAAACCTAGTTATATACCAGACAAATAAAGGAATGATAATGAAACTACTAAAGTTTTGTAAGTAAACGCCTAATGCTATCAAGATAAGTACTAAAGAAATATACATAGGGTTTCTAGAGTAAGCAAAAACTCCCGTACTGACCACAGTCTTTGTTTTTTCTGGTATATGTGGGTGAAATGTTGTTTGGTTTTTGTGAAAACTATGTAATGCTAAAAGACTAATTGAGCTGGCGATTAGTATTAATAAAAGAGCAATTGACAAACTAACGGATAAGGTAAAGTCGTATTGTGAAAAGCAAACAGCCAAACTAACCATTAAGGCAGAAGAGATGATGAATTGCACTGGTGGAACAATTTTCAATTCTAAGTTCATATTATTCCATTTTAATTGTTTTATTAGCGCTTATTAAAAGTTACTTTTTCGGTAAGTTTCACAAGCCTCTTTATCTTGACATTCGCCGTACAAGTATAAACTATGGTTTGTTAATGTGATGTTGTGATACTTAGCAATATCAATTTGCCGTTGCTCTATTACATCATCTTCAAATTCCACTACTTTACCGCACTTTAAACAAACTAAATGATCATGATGTTTTTTTTGTGACAGTTCAAATACAGACTTACCACCTTCAAAATGATGGCGAGTAACAATGCCAGCATCATCGAATTGGTTAAGAACACGATATACTGTTGCTAAGCCAATTTCCTCATGTTGTTCAAGTAAAATTTTATAAACATCTTCAGCACTAATATGTTGATTTTTTGGATGCTGTAAAATCGTTAAAATTTTAATACGTGGCAAAGTGATTTTTAATCCGGCTCTTTTTAGTTCTTCGTTTTGATCTGCCATGTAATTAAGTTCTCTATAAATGTAATGACGGTAGAATAAAATTATAGGGTGTTATTAGTTTAGGTTAAAGCGTTAGTTTAACTAATTGCTATTTATTTTGTTTTAAAGACTACAAAAACCCAATTAATGGGCTTTTGTGTCTACTTTTAAAGCTAAATAACCTTTATATTTGTATGGGTTAAGCGAGATCAGCTAAGCACATTTCATCATTGAGTTGATTCACCCACTTGCTAACACGTTCATCTGTTAGCTCAGGTTGTCTGTCTTCATCAATACACAAACCGATAAAAGTATTTTCATCAATTAATGCTTTTGATGCTTCAAACTCATAGCCTGCCGTTGGCCAGTTACCGACTACTATTGCTCCTTTGCTTTCAACAATATCACGTAGTGGTTCCATTGCATCGCAAAAGTACTCAGCGTAATCTTCTTGATCACCCAAACCAAAAATAGCAACGAGTTTGTCAGTAAAGTCAATTTCTTCAAGCTCAGGTAAAAAATCATCCCAATCACATTGGTTCTCACCATAATACCATGTTGGAATACCTAAAATGAGTAAATCGAACTCTGCGATTTCTTCTTTAGTACTTTTAGCGATGTCTTTAACATCGATCATTTTTTTACCCAGTTTTTTCTGGATCATCTTACTTATAGCTTCAGTATTACCAGTATCACTACCAAAAAATAAACCTACGATTGCCATGGAAACTTACCTTATTACTTTAATTTAGTATTAATTTTAT
>JADGDH010000022.1:28065-34374 GCA_016745015.1 Colwellia sp. | reverse complement strand
AGTAATATAAATCACATATAATGTACTCAATGGAGGACATATGATTAGTTCCATTATCATTGGCGAAAGAATCAAGCAGTATAGATTAAATCAAAATTTATCCCAGGAATCATTGGCTAATCTTGCAGGGTTATCTAGAAATGCAATTGTTAATGCTGAAAAAGGGGGAAGTGGACTTGATACGTACATAGCAATTATGAAAGCCTTGGGTCGTATCGATGTTTTTGAGGCTGCATTTCCTGAAGAATCTGTATCGCCAGTTCAAATGGTTGAACGAAATAAGCGAAAGCGCCAAAGAGCCTACACCCGTATAAAAACGGTAAATATAGGTAAAAACACTAAAGAATTGGATTGGTAATGGAAGCTATTGAAGTTCGATATAAAGGCGAGAAAGCAGCAGCTATAACTTTTGAATCTGGAGCCGCAGCTGCACAATTTGAATATTATCCTGAATTTATTGAAAAAGGTATTCAGATAGCACCATTAACAATGCCATTGGAAAGTAATCGAATTTATCAGTTTCCAGGATTAGACAAAGATACTTTCAAAGGATTACCTGGGTTGGTAGCTGATTCATTACCTGATAGTTTTGGTAACGCCATACTAGACCAGTGGCTGGCAAAGCAACCGAATAGAAAACATGGTATTACTCCATTGGAGCGTCTGAAATATACAGGGGCTAGAGGTATGGGTGCGCTTGAGTATTCTCCTTCACAAAGAATTAAAGGTTTTAATGCATCTCATAATATAGCATTAGAAACGCTCACAAAAGTAGCTCAAACAGTGTTAGATGAACGCTCTGGTTTTGAAGAAACAGTGGTTTTTTCTGAAGAATATGAAAATAAGGAAATGATAGAAGCGCTTTTGGCTGTTGGAACTAGTGCTGGTGGTGCTAGACCTAAAGCTGTATTGGCGTTTAATCAAGATTTCACTCAAGTTAGATCAGGACAAACTAAAGCGCCTGATGGATTTACTCATTACCTATTAAAATTCGATGGTGTAACTGAGCGAGATCGAAATAAGCAAGCGTTCGGTGATCCAATGGGGTATGGCGTTATGGAGTATGTCTACCACCTAATGGCGAAAGAAGCAGGTATAAATATGGAAGCTTGTCATCTTCTACCTGAAGGAGATAGAAGACATTTTATAACTAAAAGGTACGATCGATTCAATGGCAATGAAAAGCGTCATATTCAAACATTAACAGCAATGAGCCACGTAAACTACAATCAACCCGGTGCATATTCGTACGAACAACTCTTTAAAGTAGCTAGAGACTTACGACTACCTAAAGAAGACGCATTACAAATATTTAAACAGATGGTTTTCAACCATGTCGCTCGCAATAATGATGATCACTCAAAAAATACAGCATTTATGCTTGATGGTAAAGATTGGAGAATAACACCTGCTTATGACGTAGCATTTAGTTATGCAGCAGGTAACCCTTGGGTAGAACAACATTGGATGGCGATGAATGGGAAAAGAAAGGGGCATAGTAGAAAAGACATATATGCCGTAGCTGAATTATGTTTACCAACAATAAGGCGTTCTGAACTCAATGAAATGATTGATAAGGTGATTCATGCAGTATCTTTATGGGATAGGCTATCAAAAGAATACAACGTGCCTGTTAACCTAAGAAAAAATATTAGTAAGCTACTATTAATTAAAAAATTCATTTAATTATTTGTGAGTGCACATAATTGTTAAGACTAAATAAACTATATCAAAGATCACTTTCTACATAGCTATAATTTGCTCGCAATGTAAAATGATGCAAACTTTATGACCCATCTCCTCAATGAAACTTAACTTAAAAAAAGCAACGCTCATTCAACGCTATAAGCGCTTCCTTGCTGATGTGATATTAGAAGATGGCTCTGAGGTCACAATGCATGTGGCAAATACAGGCGCAATGACAGGTTGTGCTGAACCTGAAGATACAGTTTGGTATAGCACATCAACTAATGCTAAGCGCAAATATCCCTATAGTTGGGAATTGACTCAAACTAAAAAAAATCACTTTATATGTGTTAATACACTTCGTGCTAATCAATTAGCAGAAGAAGCTATTTTAAATGGCACGATTACTGAGTTACAAGGGTTTGATAAGTTACAAAGGGAAGTTAAATATGGTGAAGAGAATAGTCGCATAGATTTTTTATTAAGCCACTTCCTTGATGATGGCTCAACTCAAAAAAAAGCGCTTAAAACTTATATTGAAGTAAAAAGTGTAACTTTACTTGAAGATAACCAAGGTTATTTTCCTGATACAGTTACAACTCGTGGACAAAAGCATTTACGAGAACTAATGACCATAGTAAAAAATGGTGACAGAGCCGTATTACTCTTTACTGTTTTACATACGGGTATCAACAGTTTTAAAGTCGCTAAACACATTGATAAAAAATATGCTGACTTACTTCAGCAAGCCATCGATTCAGGCGTTGAAGTGCTAGTTTATAAAGCAAAAATTAGCCCTGAAAATATCTATTTATCTGAACGAATTAATTGATAATAAAAAGGCCACTAATAAATGTAGCAGCCTTGTGTGTCAATAGGAGTGGTTTGTTGCTCCATTTGAAAAGTTTATATTATTAAGGTGAATTTTTTCACGACACCATTTGAAAGCGATCGGATTGTTTAACAACAAATTTTTCATGGAACTTTGCCGATAACACACCTTTTCTTCGTGCCAAGGCCACTTGAAGTTTTTTAGCTGCACTCGCAATAGCAGCATATAATTTTTTATCTGAAGCATTTACTGTAACTTTTGTCCCTTCATAATTAGTGGTAATTTCTACTTTTTGTTGGTGTGGCTCTACTGTGATAGTTGAATTCAACGTTATTATACTCGGGTAGTGCTTGGAGATTTTTGCAAACTTATTTTCAATAGATTGCTTAATGCCTTCGGTAATTTCTACATGGTGACCGGAAATAAGTATTTTCATAATTAACCTCTATAGTTACATTCAACATTTGTTTTCTTCCCCTTAATATTGTCTTTAAAATGGCAAGCAAACAAGCTGATATTTGCAATGTTTTGCAACTAAATGTAACGGTAAAAGTGTTCTTTTGACCGTTACATTGCTAAAGATGAACATATCAATTAGCATTAAGCCACAAAGAATTTAACGGTAAAATTTTTAGGAACAACACTATGAACAACAGTACTAGCTATAAAAGTATGACAATAGAAGTGATAAATAAAATAGCTCATATCCAACTTAATCGCGCTGATAAATTCAATACAATGAATCTCGACTTTTGGCAAGAATTTCCAAAAGTAATCCATGATATTAATAACAAAGCTGCCGCACGAGTGATTGTTATTTCATCAACAGGAAAACATTTCTGTGCTGGTATGGATTTATCTGTATTTACACAAAAAAAGCAAGATAAAAACATTGAAATAGCGCGTAAACATGAGGAACTTCGCCGTTCTGTTTTACAGTTACAAGCTTGTTTTAATATATTAGAAAATGCACGAATCCCAGTATTAATGGCGATTCAAGGCGGCTGCATTGGTGGTGCTGTTGATATGGTTAGTGCCGCAGATTGTCGTTACTGTACAAGTGATGCCTTTTTTAGTATTGAAGAAACAAAGCTTGGTATGACTGCTGACTTGGGTACATTACAACGTTTACCTAAATTAATTTCGATGGGTTTGGTCAAAGAGCTAGCGTATACCGGACGCAGAATGTCCGCCCAAGAAGCGAAAGAAGCAGGCCTAGTGAATAACGTTTATGACGATCAAGAAAGCATGCTAAGTGCCGTAATGGAAATTGCGACAGAAATTGCCGCTCGTTCTCCTTTAGCGGTTTCAGGGTGTAAGGAGATGATTAATTATGCTCGTGACCATTCAGTTGCTGATAGCTTAAATTATATGTCGGTATGGCAAAGCGGTATGTTTCAACCACAAAACGATATGATGGAAACATTTACAGCAAAAACTGAGAAACGTGCCCCTGAATTTGAAGAATTAACCCAAATAGACAATTCAAAAATTTTTTAAGTAGTAGGGTTTGTTGATCTTTGCTGATCATACAAAATCTAATTGAGTCTCTAAGCTATTTTTATCGCAACAGGTGTGCCATTAAGCGCAGCATTACCCGTTAAAATATCGACTCGATTAGCATCAGTTAAATCATTCATGCTAACGCCTGGCTGCGTAGCCGCTACCGACATTTTGGTACCTTTTTGGTTATGCCCCCAGCCTTGCGGCATACTTACAACACCTTGTTGAATATCGTCAGTGATCACTGCTTCAATTTCAATTTCACCAACAATTGAACTGACTTTTAATAACTGTCCTTTTTTTATCCCTAACGTTCTAGCATCTTCAGGGTGTACTTCTAGTGTACAAGGGTTTTTACCCTTCACTAAACGTTCTGAATTTTGGGTCCAAGTATTGTGGCTTTTCACCAAGCGACGACCAATTAAGTCAAATGGGTAATTTTCATCTCGTGCTGGTTTTGCCATTACAGCATTTAAGCGAGGTAAGTCATTCATATATACCTGAGGAAACAAATACACTTTCCCTTCAGCTGTTTTAATTCTATCTTCAATACAGGGTTTTAATGGGCCAAGATCAATGCCATGTGGATTATCAATAAGCTTTTCTAAGCTCATACCTTGGTCGCCATATGGCCCTTTTTTTAATTCCATATCTAATAACATTTCTGGTGTTATTTTTCGCATAGGATCATCAATAGCGGTATTGCTCATCCGCTCAGATATTTCTTTTAATATTTCCCAATCGCTGCGTTGTTCATCTTCTTTTTCAAATAAAGGTGGCGAGTATTTCACCGTATTTCTAACTGAAAATGAATTAAAGAAAATATCGAAATGAGAATTTTCTACGCCTGTTGTGCCCGGTAAAATAATATTGGCGTACTTGGTGGTTTCATTTAAATAAATATCAACTGAAACCATATAATCTAAGCCTTCAAAAGCTTGAGCTAATTTATGACCACTAGGTGCTGAAAGTACTGGATTACCCGCAACAGTGATCAGACTTTTTAATTGACCTTCGCCTTCAGTTTGTATTTCTTCTGCCAAAGCTGCCACAGGAAATTCGCCATTAAAGAATGGTAGTTTCCTTACTCTTGTTGAATGTTGACCAAAAGAAGTTTTATGACCTTTTTTATGGTTTCGAAGTAAATCAAAAGCGGGTTGTGGAAACATTGCACCACCTTCGCGGTCACAGTTACCCGTAATAATATTAAGCACATTGGTTAGCCATTGACATAAACCACCAAATGTTTGGGTAGAAGCGCCCATACGGCTATAACAAACAGCAGAGTCAGCTGCCATCATATCATCGGCTAAGGTACGTATGCTTGTTGCATCAATACCAACAAATTCTGCTACAGTTTCTGGCGAGTAGGTTTCTGCTACTTTCTCTAAATCATTAAGGCCTTCAACCATGGTTTCTAAATGGCGCAAATTAACGCCTTTGTTAGCGAAAACACAGTGGATCATAGCAAAAAGCAACAGCGCATCTTTTTCAGGGCGAATAAATAAATGTTGATCAGCAATTTTAGCGGTACGGGTACGTCGTGGATCAACTACAACGATTTTTCCGCCACGTTTTTGAATCGCTTTCATTCGACCAATCACGTTAGGTGCAGTCATCATACTACCATTTGAAACAACAGGATTGCCGCCGATGATCAACATAAAATCAGTGCGATCAATATCAGGTACAGGAATTAGCATACCCGCACCAAACATAAAAGTTGAGGCAACATGATGAGGCATTTGATCAGTAGAGGCCGAACTAAAACGATTTATCGTGCCAAGTGATTTGCTAAAAGGCTTTAATAACATAACATTGCCAAGACTATGGGCATTAGGGTTACCTAAATAAATAGCCAGCGCATTTTTGCCATGTGCATTTTGAATGCTTTTAAATTTTTCTGTTATTTCCGTGAACGCTTCGTCCCACGAAATATCTTCCCAGCCCGTTGCTGTACGTCTGATCGGGGTTTTTAAACGGTCTTTATCGGTATAGAAATCTTGCAAGGCGGTAGCTTTGGGGCAATTGTAGCCTTTACTAAACGGGTCTTTTTGATCACCTTTAATTGACAATATTTCTTTGTCTTGAAATTTAATTTCCAAGCCACACATGGCTTCGCAAATATTACAGTTTCGATAATGTGTTTTAATTTCGCTCATCTTTAGTACCTAATGTAGTAAGTGCCTAACTTGGTCAATGAATATAAACAAGAGTAATGTTGTGGTTGAAAATTCGTTAAAAGAGGTTTTCGAACCAATTTAATTTTGGTTCGATACACCAATTTA
>JADGDH010000022.1:4939-27965 GCA_016745015.1 Colwellia sp. | reverse complement strand
AACTTGGTCAATGAATATAAACAAGAGTAATGTTGTGGTTGAAAATTCGTTAAAAGAGGTTTTCGAACCAATTTAATTTTGGTTCGATACACCAATTTATATTTTGACGATTAATTTACCTTTATTCTGACCAGTAAAAAATAAATTCAAACCTGTAATTGCTGACTCAAGCCCTTCTAGAATATGAGCACGATGTTTAATTTGTCCTCGCATCACATAAGGTGTTAATTTTTCTAATAAAGTGGGAACCTCACCAAAATGATCAGGCATGGTAAAACCTTGAATGGTTAAGCGTTTTTTGATGATAGGGATCCAATTTGGTGCTAAATCAGGTTCAGCTTTTGGATAATCCGCGATCATGCCACAAACAGCAATGCGACCATGTGCATTCATGCGAGAAAAAACATGATGCTGTATTGGGCCGCCAGTATTTTCAAAGTAAATATCAATGCCGTTCGGTGTAAGTTCAGCTAGTTTAGCGGCTAAATCGTCAGTTTTATAATTAATTGCGCCATCAAAACCTAATTCGTTAACGATCCAATTAGCTTTTTCATCACTACCAACAATACCTATAACAGTTAAACCATCAGCTTTAGCAAGTTGCCCAACAATGGAGCCAACAGAGCCAGCTGCACCCGATACAACAAGAGTTTCACCTTTTTGTGGTTTACCAATACTGTAAAGACCTTGCGTAGCCGTTAAACCCGGTAAAGCGAATACCGATAAAATGGTTTCATCCGGTAATGGTGCAGTAACTTTATTTAGGCCAGTGCCATCCGTTAAAAAATATTCTTGCCACCCCATCATGCCCATAACACGATCGCCAACACTAAAGTCTGGATGATTACTTTCTACGATTTCACCAACACCAGAACTACGCATCACCGTGCCTAGCTCAACGGGGGGAATGTAACTTTCAGTGTCAGGACTCATCCAACCAAACATGGCAGGGTCAAGTGACATATAGTTTTGTTTTACTAAAAATTGTCCATCACCAACGTTTGGCATTTCTTTCTGAACGACTTCAAATAATTCAGAGCCTACAGGACCTGCAGCTGGGCGGGCGATTAAATTAATTGCGGTATAAGTTGTCATAATTATTATCTCTTTTCTCAATAGTACTAATAAGTTAGCTGATGGATTGTTGGCTGATGATTTTAATACGGTTTATATCTTACATTTAGTATATCAGAACACTCTCTGCCATTTCAGTTTTGAGTAACTCATACTTAGCTATAAATTCGTCTTGCTTAGAGAGACAAAATTTGTGAGGAACACCTTTAGGTTTAGGCTGTTTGTAACTAAAGCCATTGTGATGAAGCCATTTATTAAGCCCTGATACTGAATAGTTAACGTCAAAAGTGGCTTGGATATAACTACAAATTTGGTGTGTATGAAAATAAGTGATATCACTTAAATGCTCAATGAGCTGTTGAGTTTGTTCATTATCAAGGTGACTTAACGAACCGCCATTGCCAGGGGTAAGTTTATGCTCATCAGCGATGAAACCTTTAATATGGCGAGATATTGTACTTTCATGAATAAGTAAAGCCTGCGCTATCATAACAATAGTCCAGCCTTTTGCATGTAGCAAAACGGCTTTTATACAGTCACGCTCATAGCCATCACTAACTTTACTGTGTCGTAACTCTAAGGCTATTCTTAATTCGGGTGTAAGTTTAATATTCATTGATGACTAGCTTGATCCTCTTTCACCAAAAAATCAAGCATGTTCATTGATCACGAGTATAAGTCATATTGATAATCAATACAGTTACCGCCACTTCCTCCTGCGTCAATACACTGTTGGTTTACCATAAAGCCAGTGTTGTAGGTTTGAGTGATAGCACTTAATTTCATTTTAAGTTGTTCGAACCCTATTATACTCTAAGATGTGGCTCGCTACTGTTAATGCGTTTTCAGCCCCTGATTTCGAGGTGCAGAATATCAAGATATCATACCAACGAGCCTCCATAAGAGGCAAGAAATAGTTGGTTATGGTGTTTGAGGAACGAAAAAAAACCAACTGTTTTTTGTCCTGCTTTATGGACTTGTTAAGTCTCGTTGTTTATACTTAGCCTTAATTAGAGACCACTTTAACGTACTGGTGATAGCATGACAACTAGAATATTAACAGAAGCCGCTGCAAGTATAAGTGAGCTTAAAGCAAACCCTATGAAAGTAGCATTGAGCGCTCACGGAGAGCCTATTGCCGTGTTAAACCGAAACGAACCCGCATTTTATTGCATACCTGCGGAAACATATGAATTTATGATGGATTATATGGAAGACTTGGAACTGCTTGCTATTGTTGAACAGCGAAAAAGTGAACCTAGTATAAAGGTTAGTTTAAATGACTTATGAGTTAGAGTTTAAAAAGTCAGCTATTAAAGAATGGAAAAAATTAGGAGCTACAATTCAAGCGCAATTTAAGAAGAAGCTTGAAAATATTTTAGATAATCCACATGTAGAAAGTGCAAAGCTGTCAGGCGGAAATGAATTATATAAGATTAAACTTCGCCAAGCTGGTTACCGACTGGTTTATGAAGTAAATGATTCTATTATTACCGTCACCGTAATTTCAGTTGGGAAGCGTGATAAAGGAAAAGTATACAAAGTTGCAATGGATCGCATCAATTAGAGAAACCAACGCACTATTCTGTGCTCACGCCTCATCATTTCTTGGTCAAACTCACCTATGCTCTGCCCGTCAATGCCAGCTTTGTTGGGCAAACAACGAAAAAACCAACCCGAAAGTTGGTTTTTTAAAATAAGGTGAACAACTATTTATTACACAAAAGGGTTCACTTTAATAATTGTTTCATTACGCTCTGGACCAGTTGAGATAATATCAACGGGTACGCCAGTAATTTCTTCAATTCGTTTAATATAAGCTAACGCATTGGCTGGTAATGCATCAATTGACGTTGCACCTACTGTATTTTCAGTCCAACCTGGCATTTCTTCATATATAGGGGTTATTTTCTCATAACCTTCAGCAGCCGTTGGTGGAACAGTAATAAGATCACCCGACTCTGTTTTATAACCCGTACATATTTTTAATGTAGTTAAACCATCAAGCACATCAAGCTTAGTTAAACAAAAACCAGTAATACTATTGACTTGAATAGCACGATGCATTGCAACAGCATCAAACCAACCACAACGGCGTTCACGACCCGTGGTGGCACCAAATTCATGACCAACAGTACCTAAGTGATTACCAATTTCGTCATCTAACTCGGTAGGAAATGGACCTGAACCAACGCGTGTTGTATATGCCTTAGTAATACCAAGAATGTAATCTAAGTGACGTGGACCAACACCACAACCAGTAGCAACGCCGCCAGCAGTAGTGTTTGAAGAGGTAACATAAGGATAAGTACCATGATCAATATCAAGCAACGTACCTTGTGCTCCTTCAAACATGATTGACTCACCAGCTTTACGCGCTTGATCAAGTATTTCTGAGATATCAGCTGTCATATTTTTAATTATGTCAGCAACTGCTAATGCATCAGCAAGCACTTCGTCATAATTCACAGGCTCAGCTTTATAGTAGTTAACTAAAGAAAAATTATGATATTCAACAATTTCTTTTAGTTTAGCAGCAAATGATTCTGCACAGAATAGATCACCTACACGTAAACCGCGACGTGCAACTTTATCTTCATACGCAGGACCAATACCACGGCCAGTAGTACCAATAGCTTTTGCTCCACGTGCAATTTCACGTGCGGCATCTAAGGCTGTATGGTAAGGAAGAATTAACGGACATGCATCACTAATAAGCAAGCGTTCGCGTACTGGAACACCTTTAGCTTCAAGCATTTCAATTTCTGCCATTAAAGCTTTAGGGCATAAAACTACGCCATTGCCAATCATACATTTTACATTGTCACGTAACACACCAGAAGGAATTAAGTGAAGTACGGTTTTTTCACCGTCAATCACTAATGTGTGGCCTGCATTGTGTCCGCCTTGATAGCGAACAACATATTTTGCTTTATCGGTTAGTAAGTCTACGATCTTACCTTTACCTTCGTCACCCCATTGGGTACCTAGAACAACTACGTTTTTGCCCATTTTGACTATTTCGTAAGAAAATTAGGCGAGGATTCTAACAAAGATCAAATTACAGTCCAAGGAAAAATAATGGTTATTTTCATACTTATAAAAATAACCTTGTATGTTAAGAGGTTATCCTTATTCTTTTTTACTCGTTCTTTTAAACTATTGTGATAACCAAATAACAATAATGCCGAGCGTTAAGATAAACAAACCAATATTTCGGATATCGCCTACTGATTGCTCTGTCAGTTTTAGTAAGTAATTTCGCCACTTATTTGGAAATAGTGCTGGACCAAAGCCTTCAATGATTAGTACTAAACCGAATGCTAACAACAGTGTGTCTGTCAAAATTTACTCCCTGTTTTATTACTATTGAAATATGAAAAAGCCAGCAATGTTGCTGGCTTTGAAGTTGGAATCTGAACTTAAAATAACTTACGGTTATTTTTTAGCTTTAGTGCCATCTTTTAAATAGTTGAAAAAGTCACTGTCTGGTTTAACAACCATAATATCACTTTTGCTATTAAAACTGTTTTCATAAGCTTCTAAACTGCGATAGAAGCTATAAAACTCAGCATCTTTTCCATATGAATCTGCATATACTTTAGCCGCTTGTGCATCACCTTCACCACGTATAGTAAAAGCTTTTTTTTGCGCTTCAGCTAACATCACAGTTACTTTAGCATCGATAGTAGCTCGAATAATTTCAGACTGCTCTTGACCTTGTGATCTATGCTCTTTTGCAACAGCTGTACGTTCAGCGCGCATACGCTCATAAATTGAGTTACTCACCTCTGTAGGCAAATTAATTGCTTTAATACGTACATCAACTACTTCAATACCCAAATCTTCACGGCTACTTTCTGCACTTTCTAATGCTTTTTGCATAATAGCATCACGATCACCAGAAACAATTTCTTTAATCGTTCTATTACCAAACTCAGTACGAAGACCGTTATTTACTTTTTGCTTAAGTAAAGCACGAGCGTTTTCAACTGAGCCTGAAGTACGTAAATAGTAGGTAGAAAAATCAACGATGCGCCATTTAACAAACGAATCGACCATTAAATCTTTTTTCTCTGATGTTACAAAACGATCTGCCGCTTCATCAAGGGTTTGAATTCGAGCATCTAATTTACGCACCGATGCTATAAAAGGAATTTTAAAATGCAAACCCGGTTCAAATACCATCATTTCATCAGTTGTAGAATCACGCTTGATTTTTGAAAACTGAAAAACGATACCACGTTGGCCTTCATAAATAACAAATACGGAAGAAACAACTAAAGTGAATAATAACGCTAAAATAGCAATGGAAAAATTTTTCATGTCTTAATTACTCCCACTGTTAAATCTATCACTTCGGCCTGATGAGCTAGAAGGCGAAGTATTATTACTTGGTTGTTGTTGCGGCTGCGAGTAAGATTGAGGCGTTACACGCTGAGTTGTTGATTGCTGTTGCATTATTTTATCAAGTGGTAAGTACATCATGTTATTACCCCCATCAACATCAACCATGACTTTACTGGTGTTGCTATAAACTTTTTCCATTGTCGCTATATACAAACGCTGACGAGTGACTTCTGGTGCTGCTTGATATTCAGGTAGTATTTTATTAAAACGTGCAACTTCACCTTCTGCATCTAACACTGTGCGCCCTTTATAAGCTAATGCTTCTTGCTCCATACGTTTTACACGACCGCGAGCACGAGGCTCAATACCACGGGCATAGGCTTCTGCTTCACGTAAAAAACGAACTTCATCTTCTTGTGCTGCTATTGCATCATCAAAAGCATCTTTCACTTCATTTGGCGGACGAGCATCTTTAAAGTTAACATCAACAATAATTAAACCTAAATTGTATGGTTCAATTATTTTTTCAAGCTCTTGCCAAACAGATTGACGAATTTGTTCACGACCACTGGTTAGAATATCGTCCATTTTTGCATGGCCAACAACATAACGTAACGCACTATCAAGTGATTGATTCAAGCTATCATCTGCATTTGTAACACTAAAAACATAATTACGGGCATCAACAACACGATATTGAATTTGCATTTCAACACGTACTACGTTTTCATCTTGGGTTAGCATAAATCCAGATGCCTGCATTTCGCGCGTACTTTGCATATCAACTGGAATAATGCGATCTATAAAAGTCCACTTCCAGTTAATACCAGGATCAACTAGGCCTGAAGACTGACCAAAGCGAAGTACAATACCTTTTTCTGCTTCTTTAATGGTATAAAAACCACTAAAAGCATAAACAACTAAGGCGATCACAAGCACAATACTTATGCCTATACTGGAAAAGTTTTTGCCAGACGGTGCTGAACCACCTGAAGATTTTCCACCGCCTTTTCCACCAAAAATACCACTGACTTTTTTGCCTAAATCATTAAGCAACTCATCTAAGTCTGGTGGACCTTGATTTTTACCGCCTTTATTTTTCCAGGGGTCTTTATCATTATTCCCCGGTTCATTCCAAGCCATGCTTTTCTCCGCTAGGTTAGTAATTATTTAAATACTGGTTATTAATTACGTTTTATCAATTCAACCAGTTTATGATAAAACTATTTCTTTTATAAGAGTCTATATGGGGATTAACACACTAATTTACAATATATAGCTCAATTTCGTTAGCTTCTTGCTTTACCAGCCTATCCCACTCGCGTTTTGGTAACTTTATATTTAGGTGACAAAGACCTTCTTCATCGTAATGTTCACTCTTGATGCAGTGTAATTTATACAAAGCACTACGTAGTTTTCCTGCTCTAGGTGGTATTGCCAACTTATATTCAACAACTTGATTACCTAAACGCTCGGTTAGTGCAGTAAAAAACAAATCAATACCAATATTTGCCTGTGCTGACAACCAAACTCTTATCGGTCGCCCTTGATCATCTCTGTCTATTCTAGGCTCAACATCATCTAAACAATCAATTTTATTACAAATAACAAGTTGAGGTACTTCATCTGCTTCAATTTCAGATAATACGTACTCTACTTGTTCAATATTTTCACTACGTCTATCATCAGAAATATCAACTACATGAAGCAGTAACTCAGCTTCACGTGTTTCTGTTAACGTTGCTTTAAATGCTGCGACTAAATCATGCGGTAAATGGCGAATAAAACCAACTGTGTCGGCTAAAATCACCCCGCCAACACCTTCAAGTTCAATTCTTCGTAGCGTTGGATCAAGTGTTGCAAAAAGCTGATCAGCTGCATAAACGTTTGACTGAGTTAATACATTAAATAATGTTGATTTACCTGCATTGGTATAGCCAACAAGTGATAATGTAGGTAGCTCAGCTCTTGTTCTAGCGCGCCGACCTTGTTGCCTTTGTCGCTCAACCTTTTCTAAGCGTTTACGAATATTAATTATACGCTCACGCAATAAACGTCTATCTGTTTCTAATTGGGTTTCACCTGGGCCACGCAAGCCGATACCACCTTTTTGCCGTTCAAGGTGAGTCCAACCGCGAATTAATCGACTGCTAATATGCCGTAGTTGTGCTAACTCTACTTGTAATTTACCTTCGTGAGTACGAGCACGCTGAGCAAAAATATCAAGAATTAGCGTGGTTCTGTCTACCACTCGGCACTGACATAACGCTTCTATATTTTTTTCTTGAGAAGGGGAAAGACTGTGGTTAAACAATACAACATTAGCATCAAACAAACGAACTGCTTCCGCTATCTCTTCTGCCTTGCCTGAGCCAACAAAAAATTTAGGATGAGGAGTACTACGTTTACCAGAAACAACCGTTAATTCATTTACCCCAGCAGAAGACACCAACATTTTAAATTCGGTTAAATCTTCTCGGGTACTTTCATCTGGAAAATCTAAGTGAACAAGCACTGCTTGATCACCCGCTTGATAACGATCAAACAACTGCATTAAACCTTAGAAATAATGGCTGTCGAAACAGGAGAGTTGCACTATTCAATATGTCGCACCCATAACATGTAAACAACAACTTACCATCATTATGGTAAGTTGTTACGAGTAAAATTGAGCACAACTAATATGAGTAAAACTATTACTCTTCTGACTCTGTTTGATTGGCTACAGGTGCTGTATTTACTGCTCGCGCAGGTACTACCGTTGAAATAGCATGTTTATAAACCATTTGACTAACCGTGTTCTTTAATAAGATCACAAATTGATCAAACGATTCTACTTGCCCTTGTAATTTAATACCGTTGACTAAATAAATTGCAACTGGAATGCGATCACGACGTAAAGCATTCAAAAATGGGTCTTGTAAAGACTGACCTTTTGCCATTGTATGGCTCCTTTTTTTTATTATTTATAAAAGTAATTAATCAAAATCATTTTTTGTTAATGAGATGATTAAGAGTAAATTATGCTAATCCTCAGCATATAACCAATTAATTATACACCAATATTTTAATATTGCTTAATGATAGCTATTATATTTTATATTTATAGCTAATTTTATTAACATTTTCCGACTGCAGCTAACACTTGTGATAAATTCATTTCATCATCTGTCGTTAACCAATGTAAATCAGGCCAATTTCTAAGCCACGTTAATTGCCGTTTGGCTAGCTGCCTTGTTGCACAAACACCTCTAAAAACCATTTCTTTATGATCATATTTACCATCAAGGTATTGCCACATTTGACGGTAGCCAACACAACGAATTGATGGTAAATTTTCATGTAGATCACCACGCTCTTTGAGCTTAATAACTTCTTTTTCAAAACCTTGCGCTATCATTTGTTGATAACGAAATTCTATTCGCTCATGCAAAGTACTGCGTTCTTTAGGTGTGATAGCAAATTGTAAAATATCGCCATCAAGTTTATCACCTTTAATTTGAGTTAATTGTGTCAAAGTATTTCCTGTTAAACGGAAAACTTCTAAAGCACGTGTTAACCGTTGTGGATCATTAGGATGAATACGTTGGGCAGAAACAGGATCAACTTTAGTTAATTGCTCATGCATAACTTCCCAGCTTTGTTCAGCGGCTTCGGCTTCAATTTTTTTCCGAATATCACTATTTGCAGCAGGTAATGGTGAAATTCCTTCAATGAGACTTTTAAAGTACATCATAGTGCCACCGACTAACAAAGGTATGCGGTTATTGGCTCTAATTTTTGCTATTTCAACTAAAGCATCTTGACAGAATTCAGCCGCAGAATAACTTTGCGTTGCATCACGAAGGTTAATTAAGCGGTGTGGATATTTTGCTAATTCGTCAATCGTTGGCTTTGCAGTACCAATATCCATATCTCGGTATATTAATGCTGAATCAACACTAATAATGTCGCAAGGCAAAGCTTTATGCAAAGCCATAGCTAATGCGGTTTTACCCGATGCGGTAGGCCCCATTAAACAAATAACAGGTGGTTGCTTAGCTAGACTGCTTGTCGACACTTAATTAACGCTCACGTTTAATTTATTCGCTAATAGATATTAATTTCTTAATTTGAGATGTAAGGTCTATAGGGACAGAATTCAAGAGTATAGACTCTATTTTTTGCTCTGAAAGTGTTTTTTTCGCATCTTGCCATAAAACTGTTGCTTGCTCTTCACTATAGTTTGAGGCAACCATAGTTTTAGCGACAGCAGAAATAATATTGCATACATCATTTTCTTCATTATGATGTATGCTAAGTGATGACAATTCATCAATGATAGTAGTAAAACTGGCACTAACATCTTTCTCACGTAGCAATGCAGGAAACTGGCGTATTTGAATTCGCCCTTTATCTTTGATTCCCCCATTGAGTGTGAAAATAATACCTGCTAATGCTAATGATGCCTGATAGTTTTGTGCGATTATAATTTGTTGTTCTGAAAATGTTAACACTACAGGTAATAATAAAGGCTGGCTAATTAAGCCCTTATTCGCATTTGAATCGCTTGGTTGCCAACTTTTAGCTACTTTATTTTTGTGTACTTGAAATGCCAATGAAAATAAAGACAATAAGCGTAAACCTCCTTGCTGCTTATAAACACCGTACTTACCTTGCTCAACAGCAAGAAAAAAGGCTTCTTCTTTATAACAACTTTCAGTGGTATATGTAGATTCAACATTATTTACCCGCTTCCTTTCATCACTTGCAGCAGGTGTCATCAGTTGTTGGTAGTTTTCTACTGCGGCTTTAGTTATTAAAGGGCGAGCATAACTACCTGTGGCAGCGTTCGGTCTATATGCTGTTTTATTAGCTTCTGATTCATTTATTTGTTCCAACGGTTTAACATAATCAGGGCGTGCATACTGAACATTTTCAACGGACTTTTCAGTTTGAAAAACAGTGGTTTGTTGAACTTGCTCTTCTTCATAAAAACCTAGTTCTTGGTTATTTTCCATCAATGCTTTATGGCATACAGAATAAATAAAGTCATGAACATAACGACTTTGATGAAAACGTACTTCATGTTTCGATGGGTGAACATTTACATCAACCTCACGATGATCAAGCACCAAAAAAAGTACAAAAGCGGGGTAAGTATCTGGAGGTAATAAGTCAGCATATGCTTGACGAATAGCATGATTAATCAATTTATCGCGCATCATTCTGCCATTAACATAGCTATAACAAAGATCATTTTGATTACGAGCAAAGCTAGGCTTAGCTAACCAGCCAGAAAACAGCATATCGTCATGCTGGCAATTAATTTCTATCGCATTATCAACAAACTTCTGTCCACATACCATTGCCACACGTTTAGCATTTTGCGCTTTAGTCGCTGCTGCGCGGTACTGACGTACCATTTTTCCATTGTGAGTTAAAGAAAGGTTAACATCAAAGCAAGCTAAAGCAATACGTCGAATTACTTCATCGATATGATTAAACTCCGTTTTTTCAGTACGCAAAAACTTACGTCTTGCTGGTGTATTAAAAAATAAATCTAATACTTCAATAGTTGTACCGTCAGGGTGTGCAGCTGGTTTTACTGTTACCGCCATATCACGACCTTCTGCACTTGCTTGCCATGCAGTTGTTTGATCTTTTGGTTTAGAGGTTAGCGTTAACCGAGCTACGGAACTGATACTTGCTAGTGCTTCACCACGAAACCCTAAGCTGTCTATTGCCTCTAAATCTTTTAAGTCTTTTATTTTACTGGTGGCATGTCGGCTTAATGCCAACGTTAGTTCATCTTTAGCAATACCAATACCATTATCACTAATTCGAATGCGTTTAACGCCACCTTTATCAACATCGATATTTATAGTGGTTGCGCCTGCATCTAAGCTATTTTCAACTAATTCTTTAATCACTGAAGCTGGTCTTTCCACCACTTCACCTGCCGCAATTTGGTTAGCTAAACGAGCAGGTAGAGTTGCAATTGTCATAGTTTTTCTTATTTAGTAAAGTGTACGTTGGTTAAAATGAATATGTACTTCAGTTTAGAGATAAATTATTAGCCCGCATGAGGAATTTTTAAGGTTTGACCAATACGTAACATATTTGACTTCAAGTTATTAGCTGACTTAATTTTTGATGCTGAAATTTTATAACGTTGAGCAAGTACAGATAAAGATTCTCCGCTACGAACTTTATGCTTCTTCATTGTGGTAGCGGCTAATAAAGTACCCTTTGGTGTATTTGCTATAAAATAGCTATCAACGGCTTTAAAGATAGCGTTAGCAAGCTTTTGTTGATGATTTTTGCTATTAAGATTTTTCTCTTCCCTTGGGTTAGAAATAAAACCCGTTTCGATTAATACCGATGGAATATCAGATGACTTCAACACAGCCAAACTCAGACCTTCTGGCTTTTTTTTATGAAGTTTAGTGACTTGTTTTATTTCCTTAATAACATGCAGTGCAAACTCATAACTACTTGACATGGTATGCTCTTTTTTCATGTCAGCAAGCGTAAACGCTAAATCTTTATCTTTGGTTTTTTTAATGGTTTCGCCTGCTCCGCCTAATAACTCAGATTCATCTTGCCTGTTGGCAATCCAGCGAGTAAATTCAGAATTAGCTCGCCTAGACGATTGCACTAGAACAGAGGCTCCATGAGGCTTTGATGAAACAAATGCATCTGCATGAATAGAAATAAGCAAATCTGCCTTACTTTTTCGTGCTAATTTTGTTTTGCGACTATGAGTTACATAGTAATCACCTGTTCGTATCATAACAGCTTTAAAACCGTTTCGTTGATCGATCAATTTTGCTAGCTTTTTTGCAATAGATAACGTTACACGTTTTTCATAAGTGCCGTTAGCCCCAATAGAGCCAGGGTCTTCACCGCCATGCCCTGCAACAATAGCAACAATAATATCTCGTTTCCCACTAGGCGCTGCTTTTTTTACAGTTTGAGTTTTTTTATTCTTATCATATAAATCAATCACTAAACGATTTCCATATTGCCCAGCAGGTGCAAGAGGAAAAACAGTCAGCTGGTATGATTTAGCTAACTCTAAAACTAAACGTGTACTTGCTTTTGACTTTGAAGTACTACTACGAAAGAGTTTAATACGTGGGTCATTATTGGCTAACGCTTTTAAAGCAGTTTTATTTTTTGTATTTTTAAAATCAATAACGAGTCTATTAGGTTTACTTAAGGTGAAATATTTATAGTCAGGCTTAGTTTTTAGATCGAAAACAACACGCGTATTTTCAGGTGCTGGCCAAACACGAATACCATCTATGCTATTTGTACTTGCTGCTACAGCATCATTTATAGTCATAAATGATGCTGTAGCTAATAAAAGCCAAAGCAAGAGTGTGACTATGTAAGAAAACAAACGCATAATTAACCTTAAGTAATTTTAATTCTTAATTTTCAGTTTTTCTAGTAACAACTAACAAAATCTAACTGCGCCTAGTAGCAGCTAGCAGCACTAACAATAACGAAATTAACAATATATTTGCTCTAATTGCTGTAAAACATCTTTGCCTCGTATAGAGCAAGCTCGTAAATCAATAATTCGGTGCTCGTCTTGATAAACCATATTAATGATTATATCGGCATTAGCCAAGAGTCCTGCGCCTTTTTCTGGCCATTCAATAAAACAACAGCAATTATCTGAAAAATAATCACGAATCCCCATGTATTCTAATTCTTCTGGGTCACTCAAGCGATACAAGTCAAAATGATAAACCCGCCAAGGCGGTAGTTCATAGGGTTCAACTAAGGTATAAGTAGGACTTTTTACATTTCCATTATGCCCCATACCACGAACAAAACCTCGTGTTAGTGTTGTTTTTCCTGCACCCAAATCACCATTTAAAAAAACGACTAATGATTGTTGTGCCTGTTGTTGCTCAGTTTGCCATTGCAGTACTTTAGCTAGATTTTCGCCAAGGGCAACTGTCGCAGCTTCATCTGCTAAACGGTATTCTAAGTGTTTCATTTATTCTCAAAATTTTCTATTAGGCTTTTTATAGTAGGGTTTAGTTAACTAATTTTTGCAAAGGCACAAATAAATCACTAGCCAACATGCCACGTTGACCATATCTATTAGCAATAATATCACCTGCAGCGCCATGAATATAGACAGCCAAGCAGGTAGCGGCAAAATAGTCATTTGCTTGTAAGACTAATGCCGCCACTATACCAGAAAGAACATCTCCCATCCCTCCTGATGCCATACCCGCATTGCCCGTGCTATTGATTACTACTTGGTTACCATCTGAAATTAAACTGCCTGCGCCTTTTAATATACAAATACCACCATATTTTTTAGCTATATTCTGTACAGCACTAAAACGATCAGCTTCAATGGTTGCAACGCTACAGCCTAATAAACTCGCTGCTTCTTTCGGATGAGGAGTTAAAATCCAACGAGAACAAAAACATTTTGTTTTTGATAATAAAGTTAGCCCATCAGCATCAAGCACTAACCACTTTTCTTTGTTTTCTGCCACATCAGATATCACTAAATTAAAAAGATCTTTTGACCAATCCGTTTGTCCTAACCCTGGGCCAAGTAATAACACTTTCGCTTTTTTCATCGCAGTTGAATTGACAAGTTGCTTAGCTTCACTCGGTGCTAACATTAGTTCGGGTCGACCATTAAAAACTAACGCTTGATTTTCCATATGACAACATACCGAAACTAGCGCAGCACCACACCTTAAAGCAGCCTCACTCGCTAAACGAATAGCACCTGGCATACCTCTACCACCGCCAACGGCTAAAACTTGTCCGATACTTCCTTTATGGCTTGTATTTAGTCGTTCGTGTAATGGACTAACTCCATTGAACAGTGGGAAATTATTTTGATAAACAACATGACTAGATACTAGTTGTGTAAAAGCAGCTCCCAAGCTAATATCAGCTAAAAATAATTCACCAACAAAATTAGCCGCCTGCCCTGTCAGCAAACCTTGCTTATAAACAATAAAAGTAACCGTTAAGTCAGCAATAACAGCATTGCCTTTACTGACAAGCCCTGTTGATGCACATAAGCCTGATGGAATATCTACACTCAACACTGCTGCATTATGTGCATTAATTGTAGAAACTAACTGGTACATTGGTTCACTTAAAACACCATAAAAACCAATACCAAAAAGCGCATCAACAATGACATCGCCTGAAAAATCACGAATACATTCTAATAATTTGTCAGTAACAACAGAGCTAACACCTACATCAAGCATTGCTTGGTAGGCAATTAATGCATCACCTTTAATATTGCTAATATCACACGTTATTAACACGCTAACCTGAATATTAGCTAGATGCGCTAAGCGTGCAACAATAAAACCATCACCGCCATTATTACCTTTTCCAGACAACACAAGAATATTTTTTGATTTCGGCCAACGTTTTTGTAATGCTTCGAAAGCAGCCATTCCAGCTCGTTCCATTAGCGTATACATAGCTAATTTTTGACTTTGCGCAACAATAGCTTCGTTATCTAAAACTTGTTTAGCACTATAAGCGTTATGCCCGTTATGTTTTGCACTGGGTTGTTGTGATAAACTCATTAATAATTTACTCCTTGTTCACTGGTAATTTATTTATGCTTTGCTTGCACTTTACTAGCACTTTACTTTCATCGGTTATCTTATACCAATTGAAATAATGAATCGCTCAACTTAGAACTACAGTAGCGAGCTTAGAACAAGCAAAATGAGTTAAACATAGTTATTCTATATTTCATTCATTTTGTGATGTTATCAGTTTGCTACTGAGTTCCCAAAGGGCGAGTTTAAAAGGCTTACATGCTACATTATTGATTTTGATAAGGGAATAACCATTCTCTTCAATCAATGCCTTGCCTCTAAGCCTTTTAATTCTCGCTAAGTGGTGTATTCACTAATTCAATTGGTATTACTTAAAAATGACAAACACATCAGCTAATAATTTATCAATTAACTATTCTCAATTGGTTGAAAAAATCAAGTGCTGGGGTATAGAATTAGGCTTTTCTCAAATTGGTATTACCGATGTTGATTTATCGCAACATGAACAAGCACTTGAAAAATGGCTAGCGAATAATTATCACGGCAATATGGATTATATGGCTCGTCATGGTTTAATGCGGGCTCGCCCAGCAGAATTAGAAATAGGAACTGTTAGAGCTATTTGTGTTCGATTAGACTATTTACCTACCAAAGCAAAATGCGCTAAAATTTTAAAAGCTAAAGATCATGCCTATATTAGCCGTTACGCGCTAGGTAGAGATTATCACAAATTAATGCGTAAGCGTTTACAACAACTTGGTAAAAAAATTACTGAATATTTTGAAGAGTTAGCTTGTGAAGATTTTAACTTTCGTCCTTTTGTTGATTCTGCACCAATATTAGAGCGCCCTTTAGCTGAAAAAGCAGGGTTAGGTTGGATAGGAAAGCATAGCTTATTACTTAACAAGGAAGCGGGTTCATGGTTTTTTCTTGGCGAGTTACTCGTTGATATTCCATTACCCATAACATCAGTTGAGCCGACCATAACAGAAACAAACAATACAGAAACAGCTGTTAATGACTGTGGTAATTGTGTTGCTTGTATAAAAATATGTCCAACTAAAGCCATTGTTGAACCTTACGTTGTTGATGCTCGACGCTGTATTTCTTACTTCACTATTGAATCCCCAGACCCTATTCCCTTAGAATTAAGGCCATTAATGGGAAATAGAATTTATGGCTGCGATGATTGCCAACTTATTTGCCCTTGGAATAAATACGCCAAGTTAAGTTTAGAAGATGATTTTCAACCCCGACATCAGCTTGATGAAGTAACACTATTAACGCTTTTTTCTTGGAATGAAGCGTATTTTTTAGCAACGTTCCAAGGCTCACCCATACGCAGAATAGGCTTTCAAAGTTGGCAACGTAATATTGCGGTGGCATTAGGAAACGCACCTTGGGATGAAAATATTATTACTGCATTAAAAGATAAATTAACGGTTGCCTCGGCATTAGTCGCTGAGCATATTCACTGGGCAATAGATCAGCAAACATTAAAAAGAAAAAAAAATAAAACTAAGACAAAGGATGACGCAAGTAGCAATTCAAATAGTAGGCTCAATGCTAGATTAATTCGTTCGGTAGAAAAAGGCCTGCCAAGAGATGCATAACAGCTAGTTAAATAGCTCCCTTAAACCGAGTGAGGTTAAATAGCATCGGCATATTCATCAATTTCATTCAATGCTACTCTTGTATCTTTAAGTAAAGCATTTACTTTTTTTAAGCTACTAGGAGTTTCACTACCACTTAATAGTTTTAACCATTTAGTACACAAAGATTTCAACACTTGTGCTGAGAGTATTTCAGCATTTAACGCTAATGCTGAAATAGATGATTTAGCCTCTTCTATATCTTTTGCTTTTATCGCTTCAATTAAGCTATCAAGTTGCTGATGATTTTCTTGAGTATAATCATCCAGCATAAACAAAGCTAACTCAACGGTACCTTGATGCTGCAAATACTGAGCAAAGTCAAAAGCAGCTTCATTACCTTCGTATGCGTCATTGTCAGTGAATATCTTGGCAACCTCGGTAATAACAAGGTTATCTGAATCATCTAAATATTCGTCTTGCCTCTCTAGTACATTATAATTATTTGCACCGTTATTTTGTACGCTTGTTTTATTAGTTTGCAGTAACCATGGTGCTAGAGCATCAGTTAACTCATCTAAGGTGGCTTCTTTAGCAAGTTTACTAATATGCCAATTTTCAAAGTACGAGCTATTTTCTGAATGAGGAATTAAATCCGTTAAACTAAAAACACCAATATCAACTAACGGCTTACTTGCCATTTCAAGTAAAGCTGTTTCCGTAAATTCAGTAATAAGTAAACTATACTGCCCTGTTTGCCAAAGTGCTTGTTGTGCGGCTTTATGAGAAACCACCTGCACTTGTAAACCAAGCCAATGTAATAGTCGCTGTAAATTTTGATACTGCTGTGGAGAGTGAACAGCAAGAAGCAAAGGCAATTCAGTTACAACATATTGATTGACAATAAATGGCTCACAAGGGAATAGTTGATTATTCAACTCGTTGCTTGCTAAAAGTTTTATAATATTATCTAAGAAAGCATCTTTGCAAAAAACTTGTTCTGCTTGGGAATAAAAACCAAAACGATCATAATCAAGCTCTTTTGATTGAAGTACCATCAACTTAGGTTGCAATGAGTGTGGTAAATTATCAATTTGTTGTGTAATCAAATCAAAATGATTAGATGCTATATCACTAGAGACAATCAATAAATCAAGCTTTCGGTTATTAAGGTACTTTGCAGTAAGCTGCTGTTCAAAACTATCAATTCGCGCTAATAATTCAAACTTTCCTTTGGCAGACAATACTATATTTTCAACTAGCTCAGCTAATAAGTTATCACTTGATAACAGCATTAAATGAATATTTTCGAGGGTAACTTTGTTGGTACAGTTTCCAGTTGTTGCAATGGCTAACGGTAACTCAAAACTTAACTGGTAACCCTCTTCAACCAATTGTGCAACTAAATTTTCACCATGTTGTTTGGCAAATAGCGTATTAAAAACATCAATAAATGGTGATTCAACAAAAGCAGTTGATTGCGAATCAATCAATTGAGCAATTAAGCTCGGTAAGATATCTATTGATTGATTTTTTACTTTAACTGAAAAATGCACTAATTGTTGCCCTGCATTTTTATCATGCAATTGCACCTGTAAGTGAAGTTGGCTTGCTTTACAGTCAGTAAGTGCAATATCTATAAACAAACTAATTAACTGTTGGAATAACAGAAAATCTATTTTTGCTTCTCTTAATAGCTGTTCATCATAACTAATAAACAACTGATTACCATAATTTTGCTGCTCTTGTTGTTTATTAAATAAAATAACATAAATTTCATTAATCAAATTTATGTCACCAAGGTTAAGTACCGATTTATCTAACTTCATCTCTAATGCTAAATGAAACTGCGCTATTTGCTGGCGCAATAAAGTTAACTGTGTTGATACACTCGCGACATCATTTTTACGTATTATGTTCGGATTAAAACAAGTCACCTGATGTTGCTGTATTATAGGAAAAATTGAATTTTCTAAACACAGGTAGCGTTGTAGTTCGTTACTAAAGTGTTTCTCAATTTGCTCTTTGGAGTCTAACCTTTGCTGCTCATTACATTTTTCCAACCGCTCTAGTGCTTGTTTTTCCTGCTCAATGAGTTGTTGATTAGATTGGTATCGCTTTGATAACTCCTGAAATTCATCTTCATTATGCTGTGGTTTAGTTATACTTTGTACATGATTCATTATTTGTTGAGTTTCAGCACAATTAGCAACAATATTTCCTTCTTGTACTTGCAAAGAGTTTTCAATTATTTCAACTCCTTGTTGTGCTGTAATTTTAATCTGTTCACGTAACTGCCACAGTAAATAAAAGAAAAATGACAACATCAAACCAATGCCCACACTTAAAATAACAATAATATTTTTATTCGACAATTGGATATCAAATTTTTCTAACAAATCATTAATTATGCCTTTTCCATTCACTTGAGTAGCTTTATAGGGTACCAATAATAGTTGTTTAACACGCTTTTGTTGTTCTTTTAAATTGAGCTGATATTTTTGAGCCAAACGAATGCCACCCCGCCACTTTGCTAACGCTCTTTGCTCTGTTAAGACTATTTTTTCAAAAGCATAAAATTGCTGATTGACATCAGCCATCGCTTTTATTTTACCATTACTTATTAATTGCTTATGCTGAGAAAAGCCTTGTTCTATCTCTAAACGTAACTGCTCAAAACTTTCTATTGATGAATAGATACTCAACTGTTCAAAGTTCAATAAAATTTCAGCCAGTAAGGTTTTTAGTTCTTGTAAATCATCCAGTTGCTGGACAATAGTTGTATAATTATTAATTTGACTATAAGTCACTCTATCTTTGGCTTGATCTGCTTGCAGTTGTTTATGAAGTGATTTTTTACTACTTAGTTTATCATTAATAATAGGTGTTATTGAAACTAACATCAGTTGCAATTGAATAATGCTACTTTGTTTTAATTGTTGATTACGGGCATGGTTACCCTGAATGCGAGAAACAATATCTTCAGCCAATTGACTTTCATTTAACCATTGTTGAAAAGTCTGAACATTTGAACTATTTTGCTGTAATAACTGACGATTTGTAGCAATGAGTTCGGCATGTAGCTCAACAAAATTGTCTGCATTAGTCGCAACAAGTAAATTAGTCACAAGCTTTTCTGCTTTTTGTAACGCGTTTATTTGTTTTAATTCCTGCGTTAATGGAACTAACTGTTCCTCAACAAGCGTATTGTTTTGAATGTTGTTTTGGTAAAATAAGGTAATGATTAGCCCTATCATAACCATTACTGTCAGTAATAAAGCCACAAACTTATGGGTAAACTGTTGATATAACGGCGTTAGTATAATGCGTTGCTCTTGTTTGATTTGTGCTACTTCCTTTTCATGATGCTCTGAAAATCCATCAACATCACTCATAATTATTATTTTTATTCTAAAATCATTAGGGTCTGTTTATACCAAACGAGAAAAAATAATAACTTCATTGAATTACCTGAGCTATGGATAATGGGTATGCCTTAAAGCTTATACCTTAAAAAAATGCTCTTGATAAACTTTTAACTCTGCAATAGATTCACGAATATCATCTAAGGCTAAGTGTGCTCCTGTTTTTACAACTTTATCTAACACTTCAGGTTTCCACCTGCGAGCAAGCTCTTTTACAGTACTTACGTCTAAGTTACGATAATGAAAATAATCTTCAAAATCAGACATATACTTGTTAATAAATCGTCTATCTTGCCCAATACTGTTACCACACATAGGTGACACACCTTGAGGCACATACTGTTGAACAAAGGCTATCGTTTTCGCCGTTGCCTCAGACAAGCTCACTTTACTATCTCGGCAACGTTGCGTTAAACCCGATTTACCATGGTGTTCAATGCACCAACCACTCATATTATCTAAAACATCATCTGATTGACTAATAGCAAAGACAGGCCCTTCAGCTAAAATGTTTAGCTGGCTATCTGTAATGATAGTGGCAATTTCTAGTACTACATCAATTTCAGGCTCTAACCCTGTCATCTCTAAATCAAGCCAAATTAAGTTGGTATCGTGACTCGTCATAAATTTTCCTTAAAAATTGCACAAGCAATAAACTCTGAATATAAGTATAATAGCCGACAAATAACGAGGATTAAACAAAATGATCAACTCTTGTGGCTAAGAAAAAACTAACCCAAAGTCAACAAAGGCGTATTAAAGCTAACCACGACAAAAAGTTACGCTCGAAAGTAGGCTCAAATGCAAGCTCAAATTTAAATAAAGTACAATGGCAAGATGATGAACTAGGTGCTATTCAGCACGGTACAGTAATCAGTCGTTTTGGCCAACATGCTGACGTTGAAAGTAGCGATGGTGTTATATATCGCTGTAATTTGCGTCGTTCAATAAGCTCTTTGGTTTGTGGTGATAAAGTTCTTTGGCGTTTAGGTAAAGAAACTCAACATAGTATTCGCGGTATTATTGAAGCAGCGCATGAACGAGACACAGTATTAAGTCGCCCTGATGTTTACGATGGCGTAAAACCCATTGCTGCAAATATCAGCCAAATATTAATTGTGTCTTCATTATTACCTGTATTTAATAGCGACATTATTGATCGCTATTTGGTTGCCGCAGAACAAACAGGTATCACACCAGTTATTATATTAAATAAAACTGACTTACTAGACGAATTAAGCACAGACGAGCAAGATGAAATTGAACAGCAATTGCAAATTTATAGAAAAATAGGCTATCAAGTGCTTTATGGTAGTAGCCAAACAAGTGAAGGTATTAGCAATATAAAAGCACAACTGAGACAACATACCAGTATTTTTGTTGGTCAGTCAGGGGTTGGGAAATCTACCTTAGTGAATGCGTTAATGCCAGATCTTGGCTTAATTACCAAAGAAGTTTCTCAAAATTCTGGCTTAGGTCAACACACCACAACAGTCGCTCGCTTATATCATTTTGAAGAGGGTGGTGACTTAATTGATTCGCCGGGTATTCGAGAATTTGGCTTATGGCATTTAACACCAGAACAAGTGTTTAATGGTTTTAAAGAATTTGAACAATTTCAAGGGCTATGTAAGTTTAGAGATTGCAAACATCAAAACGATCCTGGTTGTGCATTAATTTCAGCAACCAATCAAGAAATTCACCCTAAACGTCTTGCTAGTTTTCAGCGAATTTTAGCAAGCTTAGGCGAAAACAAATTAACATCACGATTTAATGATTAGTTTTAATGGTTAATAATAGTGATTAGTAATAGTAATTAATTGAGTAAATAAAGGAAAAACACGTGTCTTTACAGAGTAAATCTTCAGCAAAAACGTTCAGTAACAAAATTAAAATAGCCTTGCAATACGCAATGCCTAAACATGCTATTTCTCGTTTAGTAGGTAAGCTTGCCGCAGCAAAAATGGGTTGGTTAACGACAAAATTAATTGATGTATTCATCAAAGCCTACAATATCAATATGAGTGAAGCTAAATTAAAAAGTGCAGATGATTTTGAAACGTTTAACGATTTTTTCACACGCGAACTAGAAGAAGGCGCTCGAACTATTGATCAAAATGATGACACCTTATGTTACCCCGTTGATGGCGCCATTTCTCAACAAGGGGATATTATTGAAGGAAAGCTTATTCAAGCCAAAGGATTTGATTACAGCCTTACTTCTTTATTAGGTGGTGACGCAAGAACCGCTGCACCTTTTCAAGAAGGTAAATTTTCTTGTATTTATTTAGCGCCAAAGGATTACCATAGAATTCATATGCCCATGGCTGCTACTTTACGTGAAATGATTTACGTACCAGGCGAGCTATTTTCAGTGAACCCACTAACTGCTAATAATGTACCTGATTTATTTGCCCGTAATGAACGTGTAGTGACTATTTTCGATACTGATCATGGCGCATTAGCCATGGTACTTGTTGGGGCAACTATTGTGGCTAGCATAGAAACAACCTGGGCAGGCACTATTACACCACCTGCTGGTAAAGATATTTTTAGATGGCAATATCCCGCAGCAGGAATTGATGCTATTACCTTTAAAAAAGGTGATGAAATGGGGCGCTTTAAATTAGGATCTACCGTTGTTAGCATTTTTGCTCCTAATATGATTGAGTTTGCACCTGATGCAGAGCCAGAAACAGTGACAAGATTAGGCGAACTTTATGCAAGTTTAACCAAAGAAAATGACGAATAAATTAATGGTTGCTCATTAATTCAACAAAGGATAGGATGGGCGCATAAACATTACGATTATTTTCGTAGCTTTTAAATAAAATAATGAAACCATTATTGAGGGCAAAATACATGGCACGTGATAAATCAACAATAAAGCCTACAGAGGCAGAGTTATCCTTACTTAATATTCTTTGGAAAATGGGTCCTGCAACTGTTAGACAGATACACGAAGTTGTTAGTGCAACACAAACAACAGGCTACACGACCGTATTAAAAATACTGCAAATAATGCATG
>JADGDH010000022.1:0-4839 GCA_016745015.1 Colwellia sp. | reverse complement strand
AAATGGGTCCTGCAACTGTTAGACAGATACACGAAGTTGTTAGTGCAACACAAACAACAGGCTACACGACCGTATTAAAAATACTGCAAATAATGCATGAAAAATCATTAGTTATCCGCGACGAAACTAATCGTGCTCATGTTTATGCCGCCGCAAATAGTGAAATGCATACTCAGTCATCATTAATCAAAGATTTGATTAGCAAAGCATTTGGCGGCTCAACCTCTAAATTGGTTATGCGCGCAATTGATGAATCAACTTCTGCTGAAGATATTAATGATATCCGACAATTACTGAATTCGTTAGAAAAATAAAGACTAAATAACGTCTTCTTTAAAGATAAGAAATTTAAAAGTAAACAACTAAAAGATAATGCTAGAGAATTTATTTAATAGTCCATTTTTAACCAGTTTAGCACTCACCTTATTGCACTTCTTGTGGCAAGGATTATTAGTGGCTACTGTATTAAAATCAGCATTGCTTATTTTCAATAATAATAGACCTCAATTACGCTATGCTTTATCAGCATTAGCTATGTTAGTTAATTTATTATTACCTATTATTACTTTTATAATTATATACCAGGTTGAACTTTCATCAGTAAATTCTCTTTCTAGTTCATTAGCGCTAAATGCGTTTATACAAGAGTTAAAGCAGCCTGATGCACTGTTTAGCTATATAGCATTAACCGAAATACTCCCGTCATTATTGCCTTATGTTTCTGTTTTATGGTTAACAACTATTACTTTATTAGCCAGTAAATTATTAATAGAAATTTCTACTGTTAATAAGCTTCCCCAACAAGGTACCATTGCCCCAAGTGATAAATTGCAAGCACGCTTTAACGAATTAGTTGAGCAAATCCAGTTAACAATAACACCGCGATTATTAATTTCATTAAAAGTAGACGTTCCTATGGCAATTGGCTGGCTCAAACCAGTAGTTTTATTGCCTGCTAATATGATTAGTGGTTTAAATAACGCACAGCTTGAAATGTTAATTTTGCATGAACTTGCCCATATTCGTCGCCATGACTACCTAGTGAATTTTTTGCAAACGCTTGTTGAGATATTATTATTCTTCCATCCTGCGGTGTTGTGGGTTTCTAAGCAAATGCGCAATGAACGTGAATATTGTAGTGATGACATTGCCGTACAACATTGTGGTGATGCCGTTGCTTATGCTCACACATTAGCTGATACCGCTTCTTTGTGCACTAAAACACACAACCACACTATTCCAGATATGGCGATGGCAGCCTCGGGCGGTGATTTAAAGCAACGAGTCATTCGTTTAGTTGACCATCACTGTGCACCTAAAAATAACATTAGCAAATGGTTTGCTAGTGCCACTATTATTTTTTCAGTTCTATTACTATCAAGTAAACAGTTACTAACCATTCCATTACTTGATATTTGGCATAATGAAACCCCATGGAAACAGCCAAAGGCAATCTTAAATAATACTGTAACTAATATTGCGAACATACAAATAAGCAACAATACCCAAAATAATAATTTTCCAAATACCTCAATCGCACAAGAGTTATTAACACCAAAAAAATTCGCATATCAAGGTGGTACACAAAAGGCACTCGTTCAGAAAACTCAACTAATTGAGAAAAAATTATTTTCTTCAACATCAAAAGAAGTAAAATTGAAAAGCACACCTGAACTAAAGGTCATTAAAAGTAGTCAGTTGCCTTTTAACGAGTCACAAAATACTCTCGATACACCAAATCAGTATAATGTGAAGTTAGACGATTTATCGCCTAATACTTCAATCCAATCAGAAAGTAATATAGAAAGAACTATTACTAGTAACTCTTTAATGGTCAACGAAGCATTTGAACGCACTAATTCAAATAATCCGTACCAACAAGAACTGATGCAGTTAACTGTCTTACAAAAAGTTGAAGTTCCTATAAATGAAAACGCCAGAAATAAAATAAGCAAATCTCAACATAGTGCTTTACTAAAAAAACCATCAAGCACTATTCGAGCTAATCAGCTTGATAACAATAATTTCAAAAATAAATTCCTAACTGCTATAAGTATTGATGAATCGAAAATATCTGAAAGAGAAATTACAGCCGCAGCCCCTATTTGGCATAATGCAGAACAACTAGAATCTGTTGATCCGATCTATCCAAGCCTAGCTAAACGCAAAGGGATCGAAATAGAGGTAAAAGTAAACTTCACTATTGGCGTTGATGGTCAAATAAAAAATATTCAGTTCACACAGAAAAACAAAATAAATTACTTTAAAAATTCTATTCGTTCCGCCATTAAAAAGTGGCGTTTTCTACCAGCTAAAGTTGATGACAAGCCGGTAGAAAGCCAAATGTCTAAAGTATTTGCTTTCAGCTTACTAGGCTAGTTTTTCTGCTGATATTTTTTAAGTCTTTCTTTACGCTTTTCCATTGTTTGTAACCACTTTTTTTGCTGCTCAGTTGTTAAAACATTAAAAATAGCATGCTTTGTTTTTGCCCGAGTTAAAGCCATTTTTGCAAACGTTTGCTGATGTGCTTCATGTAAAGCAATATAGGCTTGCTCATCAAATGCTTCAGCTTGAAGTAACCGTTTTTCTGCTGCTTTAAATTGCTTCATCGAATCACGTAATGTTTTATTTTGCTCTTTAGCTTGCATTTTTACTGCTTTAATCTGCACTTGCTGCTCCTCCGACAACTCAAGTGCGTTAATCATTCGTTTCATCCTATGCTCTCCACCTTTTTGATGCTGCCAAGGTGAATCAAAACCAGTATTATAATCGGATGCATTAACACTAGAGACACCTGAGAAAGCTATAACAGCACATAACGTTGAAATAGAGGCAATAGTTTTTATTGGCTTGATAATATTCATAATAAACTCCAAAGTTTTAAATAATTAATTTTACTATATCTATTATAAATAATTGAATGCAAAGAAACGTAAAGCCAATGTAAAGATTAAGTAAAAGTTGCAACAATAGCGCATAAGATGGTAATGAATCAGGTAAAATGGATCACTCAAACAGTAAGATAAGAGCTTCACTTGAATAAAAAACAAATATTACTTATTGATGATGATCATGAATTATCGGAGCTTTTAGTCGATTATTTAGCTCAACAAGGCTTTATTGTTCATTGTTGTTTTGACGGGCAGTCAGGCTTAGAACAAGCATACTGTAATAAATTTGACCTTATTTTGCTTGATGTAATGATGCCTAAACTTAATGGTTTTGAAGTATTAAAAGCGCTTGGTACAGAGCATAAAACGCCTGTTTTGATGTTAACAGCTAAAGGCGATAACAACGACAAAGTACGTGGTTTAGAGCTAGGGGCTGATGATTATCTTGCTAAACCTTTTCATCACCAAGAGTTATTAGCGCGTATTAATGCCATATTACGCCGTATTAAATTAGTGAACCAGCAAGCTTTTCAACAAGAAAAATCAACATTATTAGTTAATGGTATTGAATTAAATCATGCTATCAGAACTGTTTATTGCCATAAAAACCCAGTTGAGCTAACGAGTACTGAATATCAGATTTTAACACTACTAATAGAACATCATGGTCAAATTATCACTAAAAATAATATTTCAGAACAAGTACTAGGTCGAAAACTCAGCCCTTTTGATCGAAGTATCGATGTACATATTGGTAATATTCGCCGAAAATTTTTACTTTTTTCGTCTGATGAAAAAATAAAAACAGTTCGTAGCGCTGGCTACTTATTTTTAACGGGTGTATAAACATGAATGTAGCCACTCGAATTAAAACATTTTTTGCATCTTTTACCATAAAACTCTTTATTTGGTTTTGGTTAATTGCCCTTGTTTCAGTTATTAGTACCCGTTTTATTTCCCTGCAGCTATCAAGTAATGGCTTTAGCGACGTAGTGAGCCAAGCAACTACGCCAAATGAACTACGTCAGTTACACAAGGCAGCTAAGCGTATCGAACGTAGTGGTATAACAAACATCGCCGAACTAAAAAAAACAAGATGGGAAAAATTTACTAAAATGCCTTTTAATGTCTGGTTTAAAAGTAGTAAAACACCTTCACAAGTTAGCAGCTTATTTCAATTACCACCGAAACATCAGCAAGTTATAACTAGCTACATTAATCAGCAAACATTTACGCAACCAAAAACTAATATTTTTTCACATACACGGTTAATTGGTCCTGTGATAATAAAAATAAATACAAAACCCTACCAGCTTTTTATTTCTAGAAAACAACATCAGCGCAATATTGGCCAAATGGTACTAGCACTCCCTTACTGGGTTCGCTTCAGCATACCAACCCTTGTTAGCTTAGTATTTTGTTTACTTCTTGCCCATTCTTTTAGCAAACCTGTGAGGCTTATCAAAAAAGCTACAACTAGACTAGGCCAAGGAGATTTTACTACACGTGTAGAGGGCGTTACGCAACGAAGTGATGAATTAGGGCAACTTGCTCAAAGTTTTAATCAAATGGCAGAGCAATTACAGCAGCATCAAAGTTCACAACAACGCTTACTTGGCGATGTTTCTCACGAATTGCGCTCACCCATGACAAGGTTGCAAATGGCACTTGGCTTAGCACAGCAAGAAGCGACAACACCCCAAGCACGAGATGGATACTTGCAGCGTTGCCAAACTGAAATTAATCGCCTAGACAAAATGATCGCTGATGCGCTTTCACTATCTCGATTAGAGAACACTCTACAAACAACAAATTTTCAGCAAGTTAACCTCTCCTTATTAGTACAAAACATCGTTAGTGATGAACAATTTATTGCCGATGAAAAGTCTATCAAAATCAACCTGAATGCTGCCAAAGATATTAGTATTGTAGCGGATCAAAACTTACT